>JAQBZT010000109.1 GCA_027622355.1 bacterium
GGAGCTTCTCTTGGGCGAAGGGCAGATAGCCCTCCCGCCAGTCCCCGAGGCGATCCCCCACGGGGCGCCGGCTGGGCAGCTCCCGCTGATATTCGAAGAAACCTGTTGGCTTACCCATGGGCCCCCTCCATGACCGCGACTTCCCAGGGGATTCCCTGTTCCTTGGCTCGCTTCATTGCGGTCAGGGCGCGCTTGTAGTCGCGCGGCATGATTTTCACGAATTTGGGCTGGTAGTCGGACCAGAGGTCAAGGACGCGCTGCGCCACGCTGCTGGCTGTGTAGTTGGCGTGGTTGCGGATCAGGGTCTTCACCTCCTCGATGTCGTCCGGCACGGTCAGTTCCTCGATATCCACCAGGACCATGTTGCAGCGCGAGCGGAAGCCGCCCTCCTCGTCGAGGACGTAGGCGACGCCGCCCGACATGCCCGCCGCGAAGTTGCGGCCCGAGTGCCCGAGCACCACCACCCGGCCGCCCGTCATGTACTCGCAGCCGTGGTCCCCCACGCCCTCCACCACGGCGTGGGCGCCGCTGTTGCGGACGCAGAAGCGCTCGCCCCCGATGCCGCGGAAGTAGGCCTCGCCCCCGGTCGCCCCGTAGAGGGCGACGTTGCCGATGAGGATGTTCTCCTCGGCGGGGAAGGAGGACTCCTTCGGGGGGAAGACGATGAGCTTGCCGCCCGAGAGGCCCTTGCCGATGTAGTCGTTCGCGTCTCCCTCGAGGGTCAGGGTGACGCCCTTGGGGACAAAGGCGCCGAAGCTCTGGCCGGCGGAACCCTTGAAGTGGATTCTGATGGTGTCCTCGGGCAGCCCCTCGAAACCGTGGCGCCGGCTAATCTCCGAACCGAGGATGGTGCCCACCGTGCGGTTCACGTTCTCGATGCGGAGGTGGAGCTGAACAGGAACCTTCTTCTCGATCGCCTCCTGGCACGCCGGGATGATGGTGGTCACGTCCAGGGTCTTCTCGAGGCCGTGGTCCTGCCCGCGCACACAGCGGATGGCAACGCCGGGCCCCATGTCGGGCTTGTGGAGGATGGCCGAGTAGTCGAGCCCCTTCGCCTTCCAGTGGTCCACCGCCTTGCGGATGTTGATGCGGTCCACGCGGCCAATCATCTCGTCCATGGTGCGGAAGCCAAGCTCCGACATGTACTCGCGCACCTCCTGCGCGATGAAGCGGAAGAAATTCTCGACGAACTCGGGCTTGCCGCTGAACTTCTTGCGGAGCCCGGGGTCCTGGGTGGCGATGCCGACCGGGCAGGTGTTCAGGTGGCACACGCGCATCATCACGCAGCCCAGCACCACCAGCGGCGCGGTGGCGAAGCCGAACTCGTCCGCCCCGAGCAGGGCGGCGATGACCACGTCGCGGCCCGTCTTCAGCTGGCCGTCCACCTGGACGATGATGCGGTCGCGCAGCTTGTTCAGCACCAAGACCTGCTGGGTCTCGGCGAGGCCGAGCTCCCAGGGGGTGCCGGCGTGCTTGATGCTGGTGATGGCCGAGGCGCCGGTGCCGCCGTCGTGGCCGGAGATGAGGACCACGTCCGAGTGCGCCTTGGCCACGCCCGCGGCGACGGTGCCCACCCCCACCTCCGAGACGAGCTTCACGTGGATGCGCGCCCGGGGGTTGCTGTTCTTCAGGTCGAAGATGAGCTGGGCCAGGTCCTCGATGGAGTAGATGTCGTGGTGCGGCGGGGGCGAGATCAGCCCCACGCCCGGGGGGGAGTAGCGGACCTTGGCGATCCAGGGATAGACCTTGCCGCCGGGCAGCTGGCCGCCCTCGCCGGGCTTGGCCCCCTGGGCCATCTTGATCTGGAGGTCGTCCGCGTTCACGAGGTACTCGCTCGTGACTCCGAAGCGGCCCGAGGCCACCTGCTTGATGGCGCTGCGGCGGGAGTCGCCGTTCGGGTCGGGGACGTAGCGGGCCGAGTCCTCGCCGCCCTCGCCCGTGTTGGACTTGCCGCCCAGGCGGTTCATGGCGATGGCGAGGGTCTCGTGCGCCTCCTGGCTGATGGAACCGTAGGACATCGCTCCGGTGGCGAAGCGCTTGACGATGGATTCGACGGACTCGACCTCCTCCAGAGGCACCGGTTTATTGGACTTCTTGAACTCGAAGAGGCCCCGCAGGGTGGACAAGCCCTTGCTCTGGTCGTCCACCCGTTTGGTGTACTCGCGGAAGACGCTGAACTGGCCCGTGCGGGTGGAGTGCTGAAGCTTGAAGACGGTCTCCGGGTTGAAGAGGTGGATCTCCCCGTCGCGCCGCCACTGTATCTCGCCGCCGCAATCCAGCCCGGGCTTGCCCGCGGGCCGGGCGTGGAAGGCCTTGCGGTGGCGGATGAGGGTCTCCTCCGTCACCACGTCGAGGCCGATGCCGCCGATCCGCGAGGGCGTCCAGGTGAAGTAGCGGTCCACGAACTCCTTCTTGAGCCCCACCGCCTCGAACACCTGGGCTCCGGTGTAGGACTGGACAGTGGAGATGCCCATCTTCGAGATGACCTTGAGGATCCCCTTCTTGAGAGCCTTGATGTAGTTCTCGACGGCCGTCTTGTGGTCGATCTCAGTCAGGATGTTGCTGCGGATCATGTCGTCCAGGGTCTCGAAGGCCAGGTAGGGGTTGATGGCGTTCGTCCCGTAGCCGATGAGGACGCACATGTGGTGCACCTGGCGCGCCTGGCCGCTCTCGAGCACGAGGCCGACCTTGGTGCGGGTGCCCGAGCGGACGAGGTGGTGGTGCAGGCCCGCCATGGCCAGCAGGGCGGGGATGGGGGCCATCTCCTCGCTCATACCCCGGTCCGAGACGATGATGATGTTGTGGCCCTTTTTGATGGCGCGGTCGGCTTGGCGGAAGAGCTCGTCCAGGGCGGCCTCAAGCGCCTTCATCCCGCCCGAGGCCTGGAAGAGGATGGGCAGCTTGGCCGTCTTGAAGAAGGGATGATCTATGTGGGCAATCCGGGCCAGCGACTCGTTGTCCAGGATCGGGGAGTCGAGCTTGAGCTGGCGGCAGGAGGCCTCGTCCGGTTCAAGGATGTTGCCGCTCGCGCCGATGGTGATGGACATCTGGGTCACCAGCTCCTCGCGGATGGCGTCGAGGGGCGGATTCGTCACCTGGGCGAAGAGCTGCTTGAAGTAGTCGTAGAGCAGCCGGGAGTGGTTGGAGAGAACGGGGAGCGCCGTGTCGTCCCCCATGGAGCCGACGGGGTCATCGCCCCGGGTGGCCATGGGGGTGAGGAAGAAGCGGATGTCCTCCTCGGTGTAGCCGAAGGCCATCTGCCGCTGGAGCACGGTCTCGTGGTCAGGCTCGGGGAGCTCGGGCGCCTCGGGGAGCTCCTCGAGGGGCACGAGGTTTTCGGTCAGCCACTTCTTGTAAGGCTTGGCCGAGGCGTAGCGCCGCTTGATCTCCTCGTCGTCGATGATGCGGCCCTCGGCCGTGTCCACCAGGAAGATGCGGCCCGGGTGGAGCCGCTCTTTGAAGAGGACGTTCTCGGGGAGAATGTCCAGCACCCCCACCTCGGAGGCCATGATCACCAGGCCGTCCTTGGTCACGTAGTAGCGCGAGGGCCGCAGGCCGTTGCGGTCAAGCACGGCGCCGATGGTGGTGCCGTCGGTAAAGGCGATGGAGGCCGGGCCGTCCCAGGGCTCCACGATGCAGCCGTGGTACTCGTAGAAGGCCTTGCGATCCTCGTCCATGGACTCGTGCCCGCTCCACGGCTCGGGGATCATCATGAGCATGGCGTGGGGCAGCTCGTAGCCGCCCATGTAGAGGAACTCGAGCACGTTATCGAATACGGCCGAGTCGCTGCCGCTCTCGATCACGATGGGCAGGATTTTCTCGATCTCGGGAAAGTGCTCGGACCGGCAGAGCGCCTCGCGGGCGTGCATCCAGTTGATGTTGCCGCGCAGGGTGTTGATCTCCCCGTTGTGGCACAGGTAGCGGTAGGGGTGCGCCCGGGGCCAGGAGGGGAAGGTGTTGGTGGAGAAGCGCGAGTGCACGAGGGCAAGCGCCGTCTCCATGTCGGGGTCCCTGAGGTCAGCGAAAACCGGGGCCAGCTGATGGGTGGTCAACATGCCCTTGTAAACAATGGTCTGGGCCGAGAGGCTGGGGATGTGGAAAAAGAGCCGCTCGGTCATGTCGCTCTTGGCGACGGCGTGCTCGACCCGCTTGCGGATGACGTAGAGCTTGCGCTCGATGTCCATCTTCCCGGCCTTGGGGTCGAAGCCGCCGATGAAGAGCTGCCGGAAGCGGGGCGCCCCGGCCTTGGCCGTGGGCCCGATGGGCGAGAGGTCGGAGGGAATCTCGCGCCAGCCCAGGCTCTCGCAGCCCTCCTCCGCGATGATGGCCTCGAAGAGGGTCTCGCACTGGTTCGTCTGGATGGGGTCCGGGGGCAGGAAGACGATGCCCGCCCCGTAGCGGCCCTCCTCGGGGAGGGCGATGCCTTCGCCGTCGCACACCTTGCAGAAGAACTTGTGGGGCATCTGAATGAGGATGCCAGCGCCGTCGCCGGTGTTCTCCTCGCAGCCGCAGGCGCCCCGGTGGGCGAGATGCTCCAGGCCGGTGATGGCCATGTCGATGATCCGGCGCGATTTGCGCCCCTTGATGTCCACCACGAAGCACACGCCGCAGGCATCGTGTTCGTTCCGGGGGTCGTAGAGCCCCTGGAGGCGTGGCATACCGTGGCCTCTCATCGGAGTCCTCTCCCAAAAAATTGATTCTGGATTGCTGGCATTAAAAAATCCGGGGATGTTCCCCTGCCTCCTCCCCCGTCAAGACAGGTGGCCCGCCGGGTCCGGCAGGTGAGATAGGGTACAAAATTATCTGCTTAAAGCCAAGTGATATCTTTTAATTCTTTGCATAAGCTTTACTTATGACATAGACTGCCCCCGCCATGAACCTTGAGACCATTGCGCTCTTCTGCCAAGTCGTCCGCCTCCAGAGCTTCTCCCGGGGAGCGGCCCTGGTCGGCGTCACCCAGCCGGCGGCCAGCCAGGCCATCCGCCAGCTCGAGGAGAGCCTCGGGGCCCAGCTGATCGACCGGAGCATGCGCCCCTTCTCCATCACCCCCGAGGGGGAGAAGTTCTACCGGGCGAGCCGGCGGCTGGTCGAGGGCTTCGAGCGCGTGCGGGCCGAGATCGCCCAGGACCGCCAGCGCATCGAGGGCCCGGTCCGCGTCGCGGCCATCTACTCGGTCGGCCTTCAAGAGATGGGCGCCCTCATGCAGCAGTTCCGGGTCTCCTACCCCGACGCCCGGATTCGCCTCGAGTGCCTCCACCCCAAGGAGGTCGTCCAGTCGGTCATCAACGACAACGCCGACGTGGGCATCCTCTCCTACCCGCCGACGAGCCGCGCCCTGACGATCATTCCCCTGCGCCGGGAGCCGCTCAGCTTCGTCTGCCCGCCGGAGCACCCCCTGGCCCGGAAAAAAATCATCAGCGGCGGCGATCTCTCCCGCGAGCCGCTCATCGCCTTCGACCCCGATCTCGCCATCCGCAAGTCCAGCGACCGGACGCTGCGCCGGCACCATGTGCGGATGGAGATCGTCCTCGAACTCGACAATCTCGAGAGCATCAAGCAGGGCATACTCGCCGGCGCGGGGGTGAGTATCCTTCCCGGCCCGGCCGTCGAGAAAGAGGTGGCCGCCGGCGCCCTGTGCGCGATTCCGCTCTAGATGGTGATCCACCGCCCCATCGGCCTCATCCACCGCAAGCAGAAGCATCTCTCGCCGGCTGTCGCGCGCTTCATCGAAATGATCCGGGAGACCCGCTGATTTTCTCCGCTGGCCGGCGGGGAAAAGGTGCGCTACCGTTTCGGGGAATGACACAATCCTAGACGGGGAGGCGGCGTGAGCGAGGAGAAAAGCAAGAAGCACCCCTGGTCGGACAAGATATGGGAACGGCAGAAAAACCCCTGGGGCTGGGTGCTCCGCCTCTTCTTTCTGATCACGATGTGCTTCGCCGCCTGGACGCACAACTGGCTCAGCCTCATCTTCAGCGCCCTCGGGCTGGCGACCTGCCCCTTCTGGTTCGACCCGCCGCGGCGCATCCCGCGCTGGGCCGAGCAGGCCATCGCCAAGGAACTGCAGCGCCTCGAACAGCCCCCCGGCGGCATGCGGGTGATCGAGAATTTCGCGGGCGTCATCCTCCTCGCCTTCGCCCTCGTCTCCTTCTGGCGCCGCGAGCTCGGCACCGGGGTGTTCGTCCTCGAAATCATCCTGTTCTACAAGCTCATCTGGAGCGTCATCATCATGCGGGAAACCTCATGGCTGGTGGGCTTCTTCCTCCTCATCGCCATCATCGCGCTCTTCGCCCTCGCCCTCGCGGGGGGTACCCCGGCCGGACCCTGACCCGCCCGCGCCTTCCCTTCACGCCCCGAGCTTCTCCGCCAGCCAGTCGGCCATGTAGGCGAGCGGGGTGGAGACGTAGTCCATGTGGCAGTGCTGGGCACCGCCGTCCTCCCCATTGAAAACCTTCAGGGTCTTGTCCTTGGCGCCCACCGCGCGGTAGAGCGCTTTGGCTTCCTTGAGGGAGATCTGCTGATCGTCCTCGCCGTGCGCGAGGAGAAACGGGCAGCGCATCCGCTGCACGATGCCGTCGAGGCGGAAGCCCTCGAGCCGCTCCAGCGCCTCATCGAGCGTCTTGACGCCGAAGCTCCAGGTAAGGTGGTCTCCCGGGACGGGGAGCTGCGAGTGAAAGGCGGCCTCGATGCGCCGCTTCCAGGTGGCGTGGTAGTCCCAAATCGCGCCCCAGGCGCAGCAGGCCTTGAAGCGCGGCTCCATGCTCGCGGTGCGCGAGGTGTAGTAGCCCCCCAGGCTCGGGGCGAAGACCCCGGCGCGTCCCGCGTTCACGTCCTTTCGTTTTTCCAGCCAGTCGAGGGCCGCCCCGCCGGCCACTTCATAGTCGTGGCGCAGGTGGATCCCCCGGAAGCGGATGGACTCGCCGATGCCGGGGCTGTCCATGATGAGAGCGCTCATCCCCCGGCGGGAGAGGGCCTCGGCCGCCATGACATAGCTCATCTCCTTCGTCCCGTCGAAGCCGTTGTACATCACCACGACGGGCGGGCGCTTTTTCCGCGTGGTCTGCGCGTGGACGAAATACGCCGCCATCTTCTTTTTTCCCTCGAGGGGGATGTCCACGATCTCGGTGCGCGGGCCATCGTTCAGCTGCACATACTTGTGGAAGCAGCCGATCGAGCGCCGGTAGAGATCGAGCGCCTCCTTGTTCTTGGGAAAAGCGAAGCGGTCCGCCATCTGGAGGTAGACCGCGGCGCGCACATAATGGCCCGCCGCCGAGAGATGCTGCCCCTTGCGCTCGGCGGAAGCCGCCTCTTTCTGCACGCGATCGCCGAGGCGGGTCCACTCCCTGACCCAGAGACCGTCGTCCCCCACCTTTTTTTCGAGCCTTCGCGCCGCCTGAAAGATCTCGCCCGGGTCCGTCCCTCCGGTCACCGCCATCGAAAGCGCAATCGATATGTTGAACGACCAGCGGTAGTCCTCCGGAAAGTAGGCGAACCAGGGCCGCTTGCGGATTGCCTTCACCACCATCAACGATCTCCTTTCTTCGCTGTGTCCGGCTTCGCCGCCGGACAGGTCAAAATGTACCGGCGCGCCTCCCGGCGGACCACTTCACGGCGGACCACTTCGGCCCCGCCCTCTCTTCGCACGTTCGGGCTTTTCTTCGCGCAACGGAACCCCTTGACCGGACTTTTCCAGCCGGGGGGATAGGCGTGCGCGCACTCGCAGGCGGGGCCCACCCCGCAGAGAACCTTGTAGGGGGTGCCGCTTCCCCGTTCCCTGCCGCGCACCTCATCGGAAGTCCACTCCCAGATGGACCATCTGAAAACGAGGCTTTTCGCCTCGCAGGCGGACATCCATTCCTTCTCGGTGGGAAGGCGCTTTCCCTGCGCCTCGCAGTAAGCCTTCGCCTGGTACCAGGTGACGTTGACGGCGGGGGCGTCGGGCGAGTCGGTGACGAGCTTTTCCTTCGAGCCGGTTTTTTTGAGAAACGCCGTAAAATCCGCGGCCGAGACCTGCTGGCGGTCGAGGGCGCCCGATGCGGCAAGGGCCAGACCCGCGCCAAAGGCGAAAAGGACAAGAAGCCCCGCGCCGATCTTTCCTCTCCGCCGACGATCGATCATCCCCATCTATTCTCCATCGAGAAGACGCGCGCCCGTTTCGAAGGCCTCGCGGAAGCGATCGAGGCCGTGGCTTCCGCCGTTGACGAGCCGCCGCACCGCGGCGAGGTCTCCGGCGAGCACCCCTTCCTTGATCCGGCGCTCCTTGTCGGCCAGGAAGGCGGCGAGTATCCGTGCGGCGAGCCCGGGGGCGTTCGCCTCCTCCGGATGGGCCAGCAGATCCGCGCCCAGCGCCGCGCCGTAGCGGCGGTAGTTGTCCTTCCCGGTGAGCTGGACGTAGCCCCTCCCGCGGTAGCGCTCTCCGTCGGGCGGGCCCTCGTTTCCGAGATCGCGCCGGCGGTCGTACAGATCGAAGGGATGGCCCCCGGGGGAAGTATTGTACCTCGATTCGCCCTCCCCGATGGGGAGGAAACCCTCCGTCTCGGCGCGGATGGTGGCGAGCGCCGTCAGGACCATCGCCCGGTCCACATGCCCGGCCGCCCGGAGGGCACCCAGGATGTGCGGCAGGTTCGCCTCGATGTTCTGCCGCGGGGTGTGGGGAAACATCCGGGCGGCGAGATCGGCGCTGGCCCGCGGGGTCACATCCTCCGCCTCCACTTCGGGCAGCGCCGCCCCTGCCCCCTC
>JAQBZT010000110.1 GCA_027622355.1 bacterium
GGATCTGGATTCGCAGCAAGGAATCGAGCGTGCCCGGCAGGTGCTGGCCGTGCGTCTTTCCAAGGAAATCGTACAGGGAGAGGTCCGGCGGGTACTCTTCCGTGAATTTTACACCCGTTAACAGGCGACATGCGGGAACGTATTCTCATCTTCGATTTCGGATCGCAGTACACCCAGTTGATCGCCCGGCGCGTCCGGGAGCTGGGGGTGTACAGCGAGATCCATCCGTGCACCGAGCCCTGGCGCCCGCTCATGGACGATCAGGTGCGCGGGGTGATCCTCTCGGGCGGGCCCTCGAGCGTCTACGAGGAGGACGCCCCCTCCTTCGATGTCGCGTTTTTCGATGAGCCGGTTCCTGTCCTGGGCATTTGCTACGGATTCCAACTCATGGCCCATCTGCTGGGCGGAACGGTGCGGCCGATCCGCGAGCGCGAGTTCGGCCGGGCGGAGCTGACGGTGGATGAGCCGGTCGGCCTCTTCCGCGGGCTGAACGGAAACGAGACGGTCTGGATGAGCCACGGCGATTCGATCGAGGTGCCGCCGCCGGGCTACCGCGCCATGGCGCACTCGAAGGGATCGCCCGTCGCCGCCATCGGCTCGGACGACGGCCGGCGGTTCGGCATTCAGTTCCACCCCGAGGTGGTGCACACCCCCCGGGGAAAAGAGATGCTCCGCAATTTCGTGAAGGATATATGCGAATGCCGGGGGGACTGGACGCCGCGCTCGTTCATTGACGAATCGGTCGAGCGGATCGCGGCGCAAGTCGGCGCGGGGGGTGTCATCTGCGGGCTCTCGGGCGGGGTGGACTCCTCGGTCGCGGCCCTCCTGGTGCACCGCGCCGTCGGCGAGCGCCTCACCTGCATCTTCGTGGACAACGGCCTTTTGCGAAAGGGCGAGGCGGAGGAGGTGTCCGAGACCTTCGGCCGGCGGCTGGAGATGAACCTCATCGCGGTGGATGCCCGGGCGGAGTTCCTCGGCGCCCTCGCCGGGGTCGCCGACCCCGAGCGGAAGCGGAAGATCATCGGCGAGTCCTTTATCCGCGTCTTCGAAAAGGAAGCGCGCAGGCTGGGGAACGTCAAATTCCTCGCCCAGGGGACGCTGTATCCCGACGTGATCGAGAGCGTCTCCTTCAAGGGCCCTTCGGCCACCATCAAGACCCACCACAACGTGGGGGGGCTCCCCGAGCGGATGGATTTCGCGCTCATCGAGCCCCTGCGCGAGCTCTTCAAGGACGAGGTGCGCGCCGTGGGCGAGGAGCTGGGGCTCCCGCGGGACCTCCTGTGGCGCCACCCCTTCCCGGGGCCGGGGCTCGCCGTGCGCGTTCTGGGCGATATCACCGAAGCGCGGCTGGACGTGCTGAAAGAAACCGACGCGATTTTCATCGAGGCCCTCCGCGAGAGCGGCTGGTACGACCGGGTCTGGCAGGCCTTCGCCGTCCTGCTTCCGGTCCAGACGGTCGGGGTGATGGGGGACGCGCGGACCTATGAGAACGCCGTCGCCCTGCGGGCCGTCACCAGCGAGGACGGGATGACGGCCGATTGGGCGCATCTTCCGCCCGAGTTGCTGGCCAGCGTCTCCACCCGGATCATCAACGAGGTGCGCGGGGTGAACCGCGTGGTATACGATATTTCCTCCAAGCCGCCCGCCACGATCGAATGGGAATGAGGCAAAATCCTCACCCTTGTTTTTGCAGTGTCCTCGCTAGAGGGTGAAGCAATGAACAAACTCTCCCGATTCCGAAAACTACTTTCGATCATTGGCGTCACATTGGTGCTCGGGATCAGTGCGTCTCAGGGCGCATGGGGAGGGTTCAAGGAAGGGTATGACTCTTTCAAGAGAAAAGACTATGCAATTGCAATGAAAGAGTGGAAATCACTTGCAGAGCAAGGCAATAAAAATGCGCAATATTTTTTAGGTTTTATGTATGAAACGGGACGAGGTGTTCCGAAAGACTACAAACTTGCGGTGGAGTGGTATCGCAAGGCGGCAGAGGGGGGATATGTAACCGCGCAGAACAGTCTGGGTGCGATGTATCAAACAGGGTTGGTGGTCCCGCGTGACAACAAGGAAGCGATGAAATGGCATCGTAAATCGGCGGATCAAGGAAATGTATTTGGGCAGTACAATCTGGGATTGATGTATGCAAATGGACAAGGCGTCCCGAGAGACGACGAACTTGCGGTGAAGTGGTATCGCAAGGCGGCAGAGCAGGGATATGCGCCTGCGCAGTCCGCTCTGGGTACGATGTACGAACTGGGACGAGGTGTTCCGGAAGGAGATGTTCCGAAAGACTACGAACTTGCGGTGAAGTGGTATCGCAAGGCAGCCGAGCAGGGATATGCGCCTGCGCAGACCAATCTGGGTGTGATGTACGAGCAGAGATATACATCTGCGCAGTCCGGTCTGGATAAGATGTACGAACCAGAACGAGATGTTTTGAAAGACGACAAACTTGCGGTGAAATGGTATCGCAAGGCAACAGAGCAGGGAAATGCAGAAGGGCAGAACAATCTGGGGGTCATGTATCAATACGGATTAGGTGTTCTTCAAGACTACAAACTTGCGGTGAAATGGTATCGCAAGGCGGCGGAGCAGGGATATGCCATCGCACAAGACCATCTGGGTGTGATGTATGCGGACGGGAAGGGTGTCTCGAAAAACAACAAAGAAGCAGCGAAGTGGTATCGCAAGGCGGCAGAACGCGGACATGCACATGCGCAGGCCAGTCTGGGCATGATGTATTGGAGAGGTCTGGACGTCCCGAAGGACAAAGCAATTTCCGATATGTGGATGAACCTGGCAGGGACAAATGGGTACAAGCCTGCGATTGACTGGTTTCGAGAACTTGCGGAAAAGGGTGAGGTATCCGCCATGTACCACCTGGGTGCGATATATTGGAGAGGTCTGGGCATCCAGAAAGACAACAAGAAAGCAGTGAAGTGGCTCCGTAAAGCAGCAGAACATGAAGATGTACGCGCGCAGGTTATTCTGGGTGTGATGCATGACAGAGGAGAAAGATTTTCAGACAGAGATGCTCCAAGGAATTACAAGGCAAACTACGAACTTGCGGTGCAGTGGTATCGCAAAGCAGCAGAACAGGGAAATGCGCGTGCACAGACCAATCTGGGCGTGGCGTACAGAAGAGGACAAGGTGTTCCAAAAGACTATAAACTTGCGGTGCAGTGGTATCGCAAGGCGGCAGAGCAGGGATATGCACGTGCGCAGAACAATCTGGGATTTATGTACCGAATCGGGCTGGGTGTTCCGAAAGACAACAAGGAAGCAGCAAAGTGGTATCGCAAGGCGGCGGAGCAGGGATTGGTGCATGGACAATACAATCTGGGTGTGATGTATGCGGGCGGGAAGGGTGTCCCGAAAGACAACAAGGAAGCAGTGAAGTGGTATAGCAAGGCGGCGGATCAGGGGCTTGCCGATGCACAGTTCAGGCTGGGTTGGATGCATGGGTCCGGGAAGGCCATTCCGAAAGACGATATCGTTTTTTACATGTGGATGAAATTGGCAGGAGCAAATAAACATAAACTTGCCGTCAGAACCCTGGATATTCTTGGAAAGAGAATGACCTCATCGCAAATCGAAGAAGCACAACGTCTCACAAAAGAATGGATGGAAAACATGGGAAGAAGTAAAGCATATGTGCATGATGGCTTGTAGCATATCCGCAATCGAATGGGAGTAGGAATGCCTGAGAGCTTCGTCCACCTCCACGTTCACAGCCAGTACAGCCTGCTGGACGGCGTCACGCGCATTGACGAGCTGGTGAAGCAAGCCGCCGCGCTCGGGATGCCGGCGGTCGCGCTCACCGATCATGGCAACATGTTCGGGGCGGCGAAGTTCTACAACGCGGCGAAGAAGGCAGGCGTCAAGCCCATCGTCGGCTGCGAGGTCTACGTCGCCCCGGGGAGCCGCCACGACCGGGGCAGCGGGCGGGGCACCGGCCGGGCCTGGCACATGATCCTCCTCGCCCAGAACGATGCGGGCTACAAGAATCTGTGCGAACTCGTCACCCTCGGCTTCACCGAGGGGATGTACTATCACCCCCGCATCGACCGGGAGATCCTTGAGTCGCGCGCCGAGGGCCTCATCTGCACCACGGCCTGCCTGCGCGGGGAGGTGAACGACGCCCTCCTGCAGGATGACGGGGAGAAGGCGCGGGCCGCGGCGGCCTACTACAAGGAACTCTTCCCGGGCCGCTTCTACATGGAACTGCAGGACCACGGCCTCGTCGAGGACAGGAAACTCATTCCCGAGGCCATCCGCCTTGCCCGGGAGATGGACATCCCCCTCATTGCCGCGAACGATGTCCACTATCTCGAGAAGGGCGACCACACCCTGCAGGACGTTCTGATCTGCGTTCAGACGGGCAAGACGCTCGATGATCCCAACCGAATGATGATCAAGAGCGAGGAATTTTATCTCAAGAACGCAGAAGAGATGTCCGCGCTCTTCCGGGAAGTGCCCGAGGCGATCACGAACACGCTCGAGATCGCCGGGCAGTGCGATTTCGCCTTCAACTTCGGCGAGTCGCACTATCCCGACTTTCCGATCCCCGGCGGTGAGGACAAAAAAACATATCTTCGTGGCTTGGCGGAAGAGGGCTTGGAGCGGCACATCGCACGGAAGGGGTTCTCCGGCGGGGAAGCCGCCCGCTACCGCGAGCGCCTCGCCATGGAGCTCGGCGTCATCAACACCCAGGGCTACGAGGGGTATTTCCTCGTCGTCTGGGACTTCATCCGCCACGCCAAGGAGCAGGGCATCCCCGTGGGGCCGGGACGGGGTTCGGCGGCGGGCAGCCTGGCCGCCTTCGCGCTGGGCATCACGGGGCTCGATCCGCTTCCCTACTCGCTGTTGTTCGAGCGCTTCCTGAATCCCGAGCGCGTGAGTCCGCCCGACATCGATATCGACTTCTGCATGGACCGGCGCGATGAGGTGATCCGCTACGTCGCGGAGAAATACGGCCGCGAGAACGTGGGCCAGATCATCACCTTCGGGAGCATGCTCGCCAGGGGGGCGCTCCGCGACGTGGGCCGGGTGATGGACATACCCTATGGCGAGGTGGATCGCATCGCCAAGCTCGTCCCCAACGAGCTCAGGATCACCCTCGATGAAGCGCTGAAGAAAGAGCCCCGGCTGCGCGAGGCGACCGAGCGCAACCCCCACGTGGGCCGTCTGATGGAGACGGCCCGCAAGCTCGAGGGCAACATCCGCCACGCCGGAACCCACGCCGCCGGGGTGGTGATCGCCCCCTCGAGGCTGACCGACTTCGTCCCCCTGTATAAGGGAACGGGCGAGGAGGTCATGACACAGTTCGACATGAAGGACATCGAGGAGCTGGGCCTTCTCAAGATGGACTTCCTGGGTCTCAAGACCCTGACCGTCATCGAGCGTGCGGTGGCGCTCCTGCGGGACATGGGCGAGACGGTGGACATCGAAAACCTTCCCTTCGACGACGCCGCCACCTACCGGCTTCTCTCGCAGGGGCAGACGACGGGCATCTTCCAGCTCGAGAGCCGGGGCATCCGCGAGTACCTCCGAAAGCTGGCCCCCACCACCTTCGAGGACCTCATCGCCATGGTGGCCCTCTACCGCCCCGGCCCCCTGAACAGCGGCATGGTGGACACCTTCATCAACCGCAAGCACGGCCGCGCCGAAATCCAGTATTTCTTCGACGAGCTTCGCCCCATCCTCGAGGGCACCTACGGCGTCATGGTGTACCAGGAGCAGGTCATGCAGATCGCGGCGGAGCTCTCGGGCTTCTCGCTGGGCGCTGCGGATGTCCTTCGCAAGGCCATGGGCAAGAAGATCCCCAAACTGATGCAGGAGCAGCAGCGCGATTTCGTCGAGGGCGCCGCCTCGCGCGGCAAAGACAGGAAAAAGACGGAAGAGCTCTGGGATCAGATTCTCCAGTTCGCCGGCTACGGTTTCAACAAGAGCCACAGCGCCGCTTATGCGCTCATCACCTACCGGACGGCCTATCTGAAGGCCCACTACCCGCGTCAGTTCATGGCGGCCCTCCTCACCTGCGACCGGGACAACCCGGACAAGGTCATCAAGGACATCGCCGAGTGCCGGGAGATGGAGATCGCCGTGCTGCCGCCCGATGTGAACGCCAGCGGCAAGGACTTCATCGTCGAGGGCGAGGCGATCCGCTTCGGGCTGGCGGCGGTGAAGAACGTGGGCGTCGGGGCGGTGGACGCCGTGCTCGAGAGCCGGGGGGCGGACGGCCCCTTCCGCAGCCTCGAGGATTTCTGCCGCAGGGTGGAGCTGCGCCAGCTCAACCGGCGGGCCATGGAGAGCCTGATCAAGGCGGGCGCCTTCGACAGCCTCGGCACCGGCCGGGCGCAGTCGGTGGCCTCGCTCGATGCGGTGCTTGAGTCGGCCGCCCGCGAGCAGCGGAACACGGCGGTGGGCCAGGGGAGCCTGTTCGCCCCCGAGGATGCGGTGGTCTCCACTCTTGCGATGACCGATGTCCCCGAGTGGCCCGACCGGGACCGGCTGGCGTTCGAGCGCGAGGTGCTGGGTTTTTATGTCTCGGGGCATCCGCTCGACGATTACCAGAGTCTCATCCGCCGCCTGACGAACGCCACGTCGCTGAGCCTGTCGGATATCTCCTCCGGCCAGCGCGTCCGGATGGCGGGTCTGATCCGCTCCTCCCGGATCCGCACCACGCGGAGCGGGAAGCGGATGGCCAATTTCGTTCTCGAAGATCGGGAGGGGACGGTGGACATGCTCCTTTTCCCGAGCGATTTCGACGCCCACTACACCCTCCTCGAGACCGAAGCGCCGGTCTTTATCGAGGGGGTGGCCGAGGTTTCCGAGGAGGGCGTCCAGGTCGCGGTGCGGGGCATCCGCCTTCTCTCGGAGGCCGAGCGGGGGATGGCCAACCGCCTGGTGGTTTCCCTCTCGGACGCCCAGCACAGCCACAACCGGCTCGCCGCCCTGCGCGACATCCTGGTACGGTACCCGGGGGACTGCCCCGTCTATTTCAACCTCAGCTTCCCGGATCGCGAGGTGGTGGTCGAGGCGGGCCGCGACTATGTGGTGGCGCCGACCGAGGCGCTTTCCAGTGAACTCGAGGCGCTCGTGGGCCCGGAGGCGGTGTTTTTTGAGTGAGGCCGCTCCCCCGCCGGACATTCATGCCGCGTTCTGGGGCCGGATGGGTTTCGGGGCGGCCTGGGAGCTTCAGGAGCGGCTCTGGTGGGCGCGTGCCGAGGGCCGGCTGGCGCAGGACATCCTTCTTCTTCTGGATCACAATCCGGTCCTGACACTGGGGCAGGGCGGCACGGAGGAAAATGTTCTCCATCGGCGCTCGCCGGAGGATGAAAAGGAAGTTCCCATCGTCCGCGTGAACCGGGGCGGGGAGGTGACCTTCCACGGGCCGGGCCAGCTCATGCTCTATGCGATCTGCGATCTGCGCTGCCGTGACCGCGATGTGCACGCCCACTGCCGCCGGCTGGAGGAGGTCTTTCTCCGGTATCTGGCGCGCAAAGGCTTCGAGGCCCACCGCCGCCCCGGGATGCCGGGGCTCTGGGTCGGGGGGGAGAAGATACTGGCCCTTGGGGTGGGCGCCCGCCGTTGGGTGACGATGCACGGAGTGGCTTTTAATGTGTCCACAGATTTGCGCTATTTCGATATGATTCACCCTTGCGGCGAGGTAGGGGGACGGGTGACCTCACTCGAGCGGCTGATGGGTGCGGCTCCCTCGCTGGGCGAGGTGGCCGAGGAGTTGCTGCCCGTGTGCGCCGATGTGTTTGGCGGGCGAATCTATCAAGACAAAGACGGGCTTTCGGCCTACCTGGAGAAAGCCGCGCCTGCTGGAGAGGAGAGAAAGTGAAACGCACGCAAGTGATGTGGATGGTGTTCGCGGCGGCGGCTCTGCTGGCCGATGCGGCATGGGCCGCGCAGACGGGCGCCCCTGGCTGGGGCGGATTCACCCCGCGTGTGTGGGAACTCGCCAAGCGGGGCGGCTATACCATGATCCCGATAGGGCTCTGCTCGGTGGTGGCGATTGCGGTTACCCTGGAGCGCATCTTTTCGCTGCGGCGGAAAAAAGTGCTTCCCCCCCAGTTGGTCCACGCGCTGGAGAACTACTGGCGGCGCGGCGATTTCGATGAGGCGATCCGCGTCTGCGAGCGCTTCGATGTGCCCTTCGCGCGGATACTCAGGGCCGGTCTTGTCCGCCGCCATCTGGGCATCTCCGAGATGGAGCGGGCCATGGTGGGGGCAGGGCAGCACGAGTCCACCGTCATCTCCCGCAACCTGCGCTCCCTCGGCGTCATCGCCAACCTCGCGCCGATGCTCGGGCTGTTCGGAACCGTGGTGGGCATGATCCGCGCCTTCGACGTGATCAGCCGCTTCGGCACGGGCAACCCGAGCCTGGTGGCCGAGGGAATTTCAGAGGCGCTCCTGACGACGGCGGCGGGGCTCCTGGTGGGGATTCCCTCGCTGGCGGCCTACCATTTCTTCCTCGCGCGGGGGAACCGCTTTCTTTTTGAGATCGAGAGCATCGCGCTGGAACTCCTCCAGGTGCTGGCCATCCGGACACAGGCCGACAGCCAGGCCCGTCCGGCTGCCCCGGAGAAGGAAG
>JAQBZT010000111.1 GCA_027622355.1 bacterium
TCCATCCCCTTTAAATATTCCGGCGCCTCCCGCCACTGGACCATCTCCTCCCACGTCTCCGGCATTTCCACCAAAGCCATGTGCACACTGGCCGCAGAAGGGAGCCACCGCCCGCCCGGCGAGAGAAAACGGCGGGTCACATCCCGGATAATCGGAACAAGATGGGCGCCGACCAAAGAACTCTCAAAATCCTCGAAGATGATAAGGTCTGCGCGCTCCGGCAAAGACACCTCGGAGGACATGCCTTTTATCACCTGGAGCCGGTCCCCAAACCCTTGATGGCGGGCGATCTCTTCACAATGATCCCCCACCGAACCCTCGATGGCGTATACGCGGGCGGCCCCGGCCAGGCAGGCGAAATAACTGTAAGTTCCCAGCCCGGCCCCGATTTCAACCACGACATCTCCGGGCTTCACCGCCATTTCGATGGCGGAGCGGAAGGCGCGAATTCGAACGCTGTCCTGAAGCATGTGCGCATAATCCTCGATGCTCACTCGGCCGCCTCCACGCCCGTTATCTCCATCCTCGCAGAGAAGCTCAAATGCGCCGAGAGTTTTTCCCAGCCCAGCCCCGGATGAGACGCTTCAAGCCGGTAGTTGTTTCCCTTGTTCGCCAGCCTTATCAATGCGTCGAGTCCCTTCGCCTGGTGGCTACCCAGGTTGATCGATTGATTCACCAACTCTTCGATCATTTGCCGCGGCCCGATCTTGTGGATGGTTGCGATGTTCTGCCGCTCAACTTTCTGAAGGGAGACAATCTGGGCCACTTCCGCTGAATCGCCGCCAGGCTGGCCCTCCAGACGGCCCGGATTGACGAGCCATTTGTGCTCTCCCTCTCCGTCTGCGTAGCTCCAGGAGGGCTCGCTCAGGCGGGCCAGATCCGCATTCTTTTCCCGGGTCCCCTCCCGGATGAGAAGATTCCTCGGGAATCTGTGGATTCGAAGGGCAGCCGGATCCAGCAAAATGACTTCATCACTGAGAAACCAGAGCCCGTTGCGAAGAAGATACGCCACCAGGGTGGATTTTCCCGCGTAAGAATCTCCCAGCAGAAGAATGGCCTTGTCATTCAAGGCAGCGGCGGCACCGTGGAGCTGGATGAAATTCAGATTCGATTGTTCGAGGGCCGCCTTGCATATCTGATAATCCAGCCACCAAAAAATTTCGTCGAGATCATCCGAACCGGAAAAAGATGGGCTGTCATCTGATTCCTGAAAAAAATCCCTGCCGTCTCCACCGCGGACAATCCGGTACTGGCCCCCCTCTTGCTCAATTTCAACAGTAACGTCAGGGGCTACGTCAGGAGGTTCCTGCCAAAGCGTAAACAATCCGCTCTGCAGGAGATGGATGAGACGTTCCGGCGCCAAAAGGCGCAATCGATAGCCCAAAAGGTTGAATTGCAGCTTGGCGGACAACTGCTCTGTCACGTGGCTCTCAAATCCGAAGAATCAGCGGCGGACATCAGCAAACCCTCTTCCTGGAAGGTCTGAACGGCGCGCCGGACATCATCGAAAAGAGTATCCCCCGCAGCGCCCGGAAAATTCCGGAGACTTTCGGCAATCTCTTCGAGCGTGCGCGTTCCATCCAAGGATTCCCAAATAAAAGCCGCCGCGGGATTCAGCGAGTGAACCTTGTTCTTCTCCATATCGTAGAGGATAAAACCGTCATCCAGCTCACGGCATAAAATCTCATTTCGCCCGCGGGGGCGGTCAGAACCAATGAGTTCCCTGGAGGTTGCCATGGTCCTTCTCCAAAATGAGCAGGCGGTGCAACTCATTTATTTACAACGACTTTTTCTCGTTTATTTCCAGCTTGCAGCGCGAATGCGGCCCATCGCTCTACTTGAGCGCACGGGAGATCAGGATGGAAAACAACCCACGTGGTAGAAACTCCATGCTCTTCACGAATTCATCGAAAGTCGCCAGCCCCTTGCCGAAGGCGAGCGTGTGATCGATATAGGCAAATTCAAAAAGAGTATTACCGCGCATGAAGACGACCATCTTCCCGCGGTAGTTCGCCGTATAAGCCGGCGTCAGGGATTCATAGCGAAACTTGCGCGCCTCCTTTACCTCCTTCTCCTCCCGCGGGCCGCCGAAGGGCTGGCCCTCCTCGAGGAGATTTCTCGCCCGCTCGCGCGAAGCCGCGCTGGGCCGCCGTCCCATCCGGCCCCGCAGGTAAAACTCTCCCCGATGAATCCCGTTTTTCACGCCAATGGAGACCGCCTTTTCGAAAGGCCGGAATTTGTCGTCCAACACCGTCCGCATGTCCGTGTGCGGCGCGCTGAGCATCCGGCGGTAGGCATCCTTCAACTCGAGGATGAAGTCCTTCTCCTTGTCGAAGCGCCGGGATACGATCTGAAACGAAATCACCCCTCCCGAATGAGGGTTGTCGTAATACAAAACGGAGGTGGAGGGATCGTTCAGCGCCAGGATGTCGGCCACATCCGGCGTCCGGCGCCACGGCTCCTCGCGAATGGTTCGGACCTGGAAAGCATGCATTCGCGAGGTGTATACGGCAGGCTCCACACGTGCGGCGCAGCCCGAAAGCGCTCCGGCAGCAAGATACGGAAGCAGAAAAGCTCCGATCACGGTTCTGGCTGTTTTGCTCATGTGACAGATCCCAGGGATAGAAAAAACCTACCGGCGCGCCGCGGGCCCGCTTCCCGGCCGGAGGGAGCGAAAGCCCTCCGAGCGGAACAGCGAGTCCTGAGGGCTTGAAAGCGAATCCGCAAACCGGGTGGGCGCCGTCCCCCGCAGGAAAACTTCAAAGTCCGTGCTCCTGCTCTTGAGGGTGGCGAGCAGACCCGTCGCCCGGTCAACCCGGACAAACTCCACCCCCGGGGGCGGAATAAAGTCCTCGACCGGAAGCCCATTCATGGCCTCGCGGAAAAAGTCGACAAAGACGGGAACGGCGTTCCGCCCGCCTGTCTCGCCGGGGCCCAGGCTCTGCGGCTGATCGAACCCCATCCAGACGCTGACAACGAGCCGCGGGGAGTAACCGATAAACCAGTTGTCGCGGAAGCTGTTGGTCGTCCCCGTTTTTCCTGCGATGGGACGCCCCAGCACGGAGACGCGCCGGGCCGTTCCCCGCTCCACGACTCCCTTCAGCATGTGGGTGATGACGTAGGCCACCTCGGGCCGGATGACTTGGGTGGGCCGAACTTCCGCCTGGAAATACACCTTCCCCTCGGAGTCCTCCACACGCCTGAAGGCATAGGGCGTGTTGTAGTATCCGCCCGAGGCAAAAACACCATAGGCAGCGGTAAGTTCGGGAAGGGTGACGACCGAACTCCCCAGTGCGCTCGAGAGAGTTGGTGAAATCGGACTTTTGATCCCCAAAAGACGCGCAAACTCCACGAGGCGCTGAATGCCCACTGTTCGAACGAGACGAACGCTCACCGTGTTCCGGCTCTCGGCCAGCGCATTTCGGAGGGAGAGCCGTCCCTGGAAGTTCTTGGCGTAGTTCTGCGGCTTCCAGAGTGAATCGCCGCCCCCCTTCATGACGATCGGCGCATCGAGCACCGAATCCGCCGGGCTGAACCCAACGTCCACGGCCGCCGCATAGACAACCGGCTTGAAAGCACTCCCCGGCTGCCGCAAGGCCTGGACGGCGCGGTTGAATTTGCTCTTGCGGAAGTCCGAGCCTCCCACCATTGCCCGGATGGCACCCGTCTTTGGGTCGAGCGCCAGAAGGGCGGCCTCGGGAGGCTGCCAATCCGGCTGCAGATGGGCCTCGGGCCAGCGCCGCTTGACCAGCCGGGCGATTCCCTTCTTGACGGCGGCCTCGGCCACCGACTGATATTCGGAGTTGAGCGTCGTGTAGACGCGCAGGCCGCCGTGGTACAAAAGCTGAGAGCCGTACTTCTCTTCCAGGCGACGGCGGATGTACTCCAGAAAATGCGACACTGCCGTCTTCTCCTCCGGAGACTTCAGGGCGAGCGGCGCGTTCGACAGCGCGTCCGCCTCCTCCTTAGGAATAAACCCGGCCACGGCCATCCGCCGGAGAACGTGGGCCCTTCGCTCCAGCGAGGGGCCGGGGTCCACAAAGGGGCGGAAGCGCCCCGGCGCCTGGACCATTCCCGCCAGAAGCGCCGCCTCTGCCGTGTCCAGCTCCGCGGCGCTCTTGTTGAAATAGATGCGCGCCGCCGCCGCGACGCCGTAGGCGCCCCTTCCGAAATACACCAGATTGAGATAGCGCTCGAGAATCTGGTCCTTGGAGAGGGTGGCTTCGAGCTTTATGGCCGTAATGGCTTCCACGATCTTCCGCTTCCAGCTTCTCTCCCGGGTCAGAATCAAGAAGCGCACCAGCTGCTGCGTGACGGTGGACGCCCCCTGGCTGATGGTCCTCGACACCATGTTGTGGAACGCCGCCCGGACGATGCCCACCGGGTCGATCCCCCAGTGCTGATAAAACCGCTCATCCTCGACGGCGATGATCGCCTGACGCATTTTCGGGGAAATCGCCGAAAGCGAAACCAGCCGCCTCTTTTCGGCAGCGAAAGTCCCGATGAGGCGATCCTGCGAGTCGTAGACGTACGTCGAGAGGCTCGGCCGATGGGTCAGCACGGCATCCGCCGAGGGAATGCTGTCGTAGATCCAGAAGTAAATGGCACCGGAGAAAAGAACAGGGAGAACCGCCAGAACGAGAAAAGCGGACCATGCGATCCGCTCTTTCCGCGTCCGGGGCCGGCGTGAGTCTCCTACAAAAAACGCGTAGGACGACGCCCGGCTTCTCATTCTTTTGAATTTGCGCATCGGCCCGTTAAAAACTCCCGGATCCTAGCTGCGCTCGATGCGCCGCTCCGCTTCCTGCAGGATGGCGCGGAGTTCATGGATGCGCGAGTTGGCGCGATCGAGCACATCTTTTTCCTTGGTAAGTGACTCGAATTTGGCCCGCACGTCCTCAACGAGAAGACCCAGATCCCTCACGCGGCCCTCCACATCGGCCACGTTCCGCATCTGGCCAGCCACCTGCTGGGCGCGATCCTCGACACGCTGAAAGATCTCGCGGAGCTCATCGATCTGCAGCTCGACATCCTTCAAGGTCTGCCGGTCGCTCACCAGATCGCGGATGTGCGTATGGATTTCCTTCACGGAAAGCTTGAGTGCGGAGAGTTCCTCGTGGGCCGTCGCGACTTCGGCCTTGTTCTGGATCAGCTCCTTGATGCTCGCCTCGAGGCCCTCCGCCTGATGCTCGATAACGCGGAGACGCTTCTCGGTCCCGGCGATTCGCTCCTCTTCCTGATCGAGCTGTTCATACCTCGCCTGGACCTCTGCCGCCCGGGAGCGGACCTTCTCTACTTCCACGTCCATCTCCCGAACCGTCTGGTTCATGTTCTGGAGCCGTCCCTCGTTGACCTGCATCTCGCGCCCCGCCTCATCGAGGCGGCCGATGAAGCCCTTCACCTCCTCCATCGTCCGGTGCGCCTCGCGGACGCTCGCCAGATGGGCCTCGCCCTGCTCGAAAGACTCCTGGAACTGGGCAAGCGACTGCTGCATGCGCTTCTCCTGCGCCTCGATGCCCACGCGCTCCTTGGTCACATCCAGAATCCGCTCTTCGATCTGATCCACCAGATTGTGCAGCTGCTCCAGGCGGGCCTCCACGCGATCCACGTACTCGCCCCGGCGCTGGAGTTTCTCGATCTTCAGGTCCGATTCCTCGATAAAATACTGGAGCGCCTCGAGGCGTTTTTCCATACGCTCCACCTCACCGCGCCGCTCGAGCTGCCGCTCGATCTTGTCATCCAGTTGAACGACATTGGACGTAAGCGCCCGGATACGTTCCTCGACATGATCGACGAGCCCTTTCGTCTTCTCGATCTCCACAAGCTTCTGATCGATGCCATCGGCATGTTTTGCGATCAGATTGGCCTTCACCTCGGCCTGTTCGGCCACCTTCAGACTCTCGGGGATCCGCTCCAGGCGCTCTTCCAACTCCCGGGAGCTGACCTGATAGTCTTGGATCATGCGACGCAGCGTCGTGGATTCATCGAGCTCGCGCTTGAGGCGCTCCGCCCGCCGCTCCACCTCGTTCGCCAGATAATCGCGAAGAGACTGCACGCTCTCCCAGACCTCGGCCACCTCGGCCTTCTCGCCGCGGACCCGTTCCACCTCGCGCTCGAGCTTCTCGCGCTGGGATTCCAGTGCGGAGATCCGCTCGCTCGTCTGGACGAGAACCACGTTCTTGGCCAAAATGTCCTGGACCTGGATGCGCATGCTCTCGAGCGCCGGCCTGGTCGTCTCCAGATCGGAGCGCAATCCCTCCACATGGGAGACGCGCTCCATGATCACGTTCAGCGATTGCTCCATCTCATTCAGTGAACGCCGGAAATTCTGGCTCCGCTTCGAGAAGTTCTCGAAAACGACCTTCTCCTTGTCCACCTCCTGAAGTTTTTAGTCGAAATCCCGCGACAACTGGTTCAGCAGGCCGATTTTCGAGTTGGCCTCATCCAGCAGATCGCGCAGCTTGAAGGATTCCTCGATCTTGACCCGGACACTCCCGTAGATATTCTCCAGCTTGGCCACGCTCTTTTCGGTGCGCTTCACGAGCCGGTTTTCTTCCTGGAGATTTTTGATCTTCGCTTCCATCTCCCAGAGAAGAACATTCAGCTTTCCGGCCTCTTCGTTGGATTTCTCCACCAGCTCGCGCTGCTGATCGAGGCTGCGGGTCTTTGCCATGACATGCTCGGCCAGCACATTCAGATTATCGACATCCAGCCGCGACTTCCGGAAAATTGCTTCCAGATTCCGGATTGTGCCCTCCGACTGGGACAGCTTGTCGAATATTCCCTTGACCGCTTCACCCTGCCTTTCGGTCTGCGAAAATCGACCCTCAAGGCCGGCCAGCCGCGACTCGACAGATTCGAGTTCCGTCCGGCGGTTCGCCAGTTCGTCGAATTTGTGGGTCAGGAAGTCGACCATTTTTTCGAGGCGTTGGCGCTCCTCGGAGGAGGCCGAGATGAGTTGCCGCAGACGCTGTTCTTCCCCGGTGCCTTGATCAGTCGTTACGGGAGGAATCTCGTTCATGGTGGAATTCCTCATGCCCGGAGCGGGCAATTCCCTCTTGGAGAGGTAATGCGGGCGGATCCATGCGCTCTAGATTTACGTGACAATCATCCCCTAAAAGACTAGCGAAAGGAGGTATCGAAGTCAACGCACGATATTTCGGGGCCTCTTTTTATTTCCTCTTGTTTTTCAGCCATTTGACCTGCTGCCCCAGACGATTCCCGCCAGCATGAGCGCCCCCGAGGCGGCGCGTACCGCCGTCAGGGGCTCTGCCAGCACCCACCAGGCCAAAACAGAGGCCACCAGAGGCTCGCCCACGATGATGAGGGCCACCTTCCCCGAGGAGAGGTAGCGCAGCGCAAAATTGACCGACGTATGGCCGAGCAGGGTCGGCCCCAGCGCCATGGCCAGCAGAAGCAGCCACGTTTCGGCCGAAAATCCGCGCAAGGGCTGCCCCGCCATCCAGCCGCCGCCCGCCAGCAGCAAACCGCTCAGCCCATAGCAGACGGTGATGTAGGGACCCAGCGCGATCCGTCCCCTGAGTCTTCTTCCGCAAAGCAGATAGACCGACGCCATGGCGGCTCCGGCCAGCGCGAGAAGATTCCCGTAGCCGCTCCCCGCCCAGGCATACGCGTCCGTCCCGATCAGGATGACGCCTCCCAGGAAGGTGCAGAAAACCCCCGCCCACAGCGCGGGCGCCTCCCGCTCCCCGAGAAGGAAAAAACCGCCGAGCCCGGCGAATATCGGATTCATCGTCACCAGGATGACCGAACTCGCCACAGAGGTGTGGCGCAGAGATTCGATCCAGAAGCTGAAGTGAAATGCGAGCGCAAAGGCGGAGGCGAGCCAAAGCGCTCTTTCGCGGCGGGACAGGCCCCGCCAGGCCGGCCCTATCCCCCTCGCGGTGAAACCGAGAAGCAGCCCGGCCCCGCCCAGCATCCGGTAGGCGGCGATCGCCATCGGCGGGGCCTCTCCGGCCAGCCGGATCAGAATGGCCGACCCGCCCAGCACAACGACGCCGATCAGCAGGATGCCGTAAAGGCGAAACGGCGAAATCTGCGTCAACGACACTCCCCCTGAGAGGACGATGCCGCCCCCTCATTTCCTCTTCACTCTCCCGAGAGGAATTCCGCCATCGAGCGGCCGAGCGCCGCGGGTCTTTCCAGCATGCTCATGTGGCCGGCCCCGGAGATGATCTCGAGGCGGGCGCCCTGGATTTTCTCGGCGAGATAGCGGGCGTACTTCGGAGGGGTCAGCCGATCCTCATCGCCGCAGACAACGAGGGTCGGCATGTCGATCTCGTGGAGCCGCTCCATCACATCGAATCTGTTGCACGCGTTGTAGTCCCCGTGAAGCACATCGGGCGGAAAGGCCAGTAAGTCTTTTTTCCCCTGCTCGATGAGCGCGGCCGGCGCGTTCGGGGAAAAGGCCCACTGGATGGCCAGCTCCACCGTCTCCTCAAAATGGGTGCGGACCCTGTCGAGAAGTTCCGGCGCAATCCGCAGGCGGGCGCCGGTGCCGATCAGGGCGAGCCCGCCCCATTGGCCGGGGGATGAGAGCGCGCAGGAGAGCGCAACG
>JAQBZT010000112.1 GCA_027622355.1 bacterium
GAGGTTCTACGTCAAAGGCGAAGGGGTGAGGCGCTCTATCGAGTGGCTGATCAAACGGCTTATCAAGATAAAAATATTTATTCTTTGGAAAAATTGAAAGTCATAAAGGACTTCATCGACAAGAAAAAGAGCAAAGAGCGATTTGCACTATTTTTTGAACGTACCATTCCTCAAAAAAACTGTGTTTTTTTTACCTTTGAGAATAATTTGAAAATCCCTATGGACGAGCTACCCGCTAGTTCTTGTGAGATATATATAAGCGAATGGTCACGCTTGGCATCGATTGTGGTGCGCAAAAAGACAATGAAATCTGTGTCTGAGGCAATTTGGGGATGGCCGAAATACGGGACATCAAGTTTAATAGATCCGGTTGATTTTTTAATAAGTCTTGACGATTCCGAAGTAAAAGGTTTCGAGAACTTGGGGTTGAAGTTTACTTCTTCGTTTGTTCCGGTAAATGTTGTAGCAATTCCCGGATTCGTTGATGTATGGAATTATGCTTCTAAAGAATTCGGAAGTTCTGTTTGGGGTCTGAAAATTATTCCTGCAAACTCTATGTTAATGCAGGCGAAAAAACCTGAAGAAAGAGATAAAATAAATATCCCAATTGACATACGTTTATTGCAGTTCAGGAAATTTAACAAATTTGTTGTATCTGACGAAATAGCATTAGAAAAAGTTGCTGCTAAGATTTATGGAGACAGTAAATTTTGGGGGATGCTTCATCAAATGAATTGGGGATCGTACGAAGATCCTTTTTCCTTGGAGGCGAAACAAGTAATATTTTTTCCGTCTGTTGGGTTCATTAAAGAATTTGAAAGAAAGAAGAACTTTCGGTTTATTCCCAAAATGATCCCGTATATCGACAAGGAGTCAAATTTACATAAAATTATTTCTCTTATTGAGTGAATTCCCCCCCTGATTAATCCTATCCACCAACCCCAACACCCCCGTCAACCCCTCCTTCACTCCACATCCAGCTCCACCCACAGCGGCCGGTGGTCGGAGATGTGGTGCTTGACGTGGCGGTTGAAGAGGCCGATGGCGCGGCTCTTGGGCAGGGTCTCCTCGAGGCGCTCCCAGAGCGGGCGGAAGAGGGCGTTGTCGAAGTCGAACACCCCCTGGGCCGTGATGCGGCGGCCGATGCTGCCCGGGGCGAAGGCCATCTGATCATAAGTCTTGTCGTTCCCGAGGTTCGAGCCCGCGGTGCGCGAGACGTACTCGACGGGCTTCCAGCCGAATTTGATCAGTGCCTTGTAGGTGCTCTCCTCCGGGTCCATGGCGGGGACGTTCATGTCGCCGAGCAGGACGATGTCCTTGTCGTAGGTGGTTTTCTTCTCGCCGAGGCGCGAGCCGGCCCACTTGCTGAGGGCGAAGATCTCAAGAACGCGGCGGGCGTACTTTTTACGGAGCTCGCGCGTTTTGGAGTCCTGAAATTCCCCGAAGTAAAGATGGACGTTCGCGAGGGTGAAGTCGATCGCTCCGCACGCGAAGGAGCCGATGTAGGGGTTCCGGTCGAAGGGGACGAAGCGGTGGCTGGGGAAAACGTCCACGTGCTCTTTTTTGTCCTTGCCGCGCCACCTGACCCGGACGGTGTGCTTGGGATACGAGGAGGGGCGCAGCGCGAGCTCCCCGAAAAGGCTCCGCGGCCGGACCTTGTCCTTGCGGTAGACGTAGGCGAGCCGCTCCTCGTTGCCCGCCGTGTCGGTCATGATGTAGCCGAACGAACTTCCCGCCTCCTGAATCACGGACTCGAAGGTTTTGTAGTTGTCGTTCACCTCCTGCACCGCGATCAGATCGAAGCGCCGGAGGATGTGGGCGATGACCTCGAGGGCGTCCGCCGTCCGCTTCTGCGCCCCCAGGTTGGCGATGTTCCACGTGGCGAGGAGCAGGCGGCCCGGCCGGGATTCCGGGACCTCGCGTTCGCCGAAGAGTCTCGTGATCGCGGCCTTCTCCTTCGCGGCCTCGAAGCGGTGCTTGGGGGTTGGTCTTTTAAACGGGATGGCCATGGGCGTTTCTCCTCAGGATAGAGGGGATGGTCGTGAAGGAGTCCTCCCGCCGGCAGGAGCGCCGCCCGATGGAAGCCTTCAAGTCCGCGCCCTCAATCGTAGGCGGGGGGCGCCTCGCCCGCCCCCAGGACGTGGATGCGCTCTTCCATCTTCGGCGGCTGGGCCAGGGTGTTGTGGAGGGGACAGTTGGCCAGCTCATCGAGGAGCATGGCTTTTTCCGCCTCGGTGATCTCCCCCCGGAAGTAGTAGTCGGTGGTGATCTTCGCCAGGGCGAGCTTCCGCCGCTCGGGGTCGGCGTGGTAGCCCGCGTGGAATTTCGGGGTGATGTTGCGCTTGAAGTTGACGTGGACCTCGGCGCCGTCCACCCGGATGCCTTTCTCTTTCGCCACTCCCAGCAGCGTGAGGAGGCCTCAGCCGGCGTAGCCCGCCGCGAAGAACTCAAAGGGCGTCGGGGCGAGGTCCGCCCCGCCGCGGCTCTCGGGCTCATCGAGAATGACCGAGTGCCTGCCGGTGGTGGTGATCATCTGCATCTGGGTTCCCTGCACGGAGCGCAGGATGACCTGGGGGGTGTGGGGCCGCTCGGGCATGAAAGCTCCTCCTCGAAGATAAACCGCAAGCGAAAAGAGAAAGCCAATCTCGCACTTCGGCGGCGGGCTGGCAACAGGGAGGCCGCGCCGCCTAGACGGGCGGGCCGCTGCCGATCTCCTCAGCTTCCTCGTGCTGGAGGATGCTCACGCGCGCGCCGGCCGCGACGACATCCCTCGCCCGGGCGATGTGGACGAGGGCGTCTCCCTGGTTCACGACGGGAAGGTTCGTCGCGCCGATGATGACGCCGCTCTCGCGGGCGTTGACCTCGACCTGGGACTCGCCGAAGGGATCGACGATCATGCCGACCTGCTGATTTTCCCGCACGGTGGACCCCCCCCGCAGCACGGTGTGGAAGATGCCCCCCGCCGGGGCGCGCACCCAGTAGCTCGAGTGGACTTCGAGCGGCTGGACTTTCCGGAGCGAGCGCCTTTTGCGGGTCATCCCGATTTCCGACATGACGCCGAGGATGCCGTTGAGCCCGACGCGGATGGCGAGCTCGTCGAGCCGGAGGGCTTCTCCCCCCTCGTAGAGCACGATGGGGATGTTCATGTCGCGGACCACATCGCGCAGGGAGCCCTCCAGGGGGTCGGCGTGCAGGGTGACGGGGGCGCCGAAGGCGCGCGACATCTCGCGGATCTCGGGCTTGGTGAGGTCGCAGCGGATCTGCGGGAAGTTCGGCCGGTGGATGGCACCGGTGTGCAGATCGATCCCGTGGGTGCAGCGTCGGACGATCTGTTCGGTGAACAGGGAGGCGAGCTGGGCCGCGAGCGATCCGTTGGTCGAGCCGGGAAAGGAGCGGTTCAGATCGCGCCGGTCGGGCAGATAGCGCGTGCGCGAGATGAAGCCGTAGACGTTGACGACGGGCACGGCGATCAGGGTGCCGCGCATCCGGAAGAGGGTGGGGGAGAGCAGAAGCCGCCGGATGATCTCCACCCCGTTGATCTCGTCCCCGTGAATGGCGGCGGAGACGAAAAGGCGCGGCCCCGGCCTTCTGCCGTGGACCACCTTCACCGTCATGGTGACGGGCGTGTGATCGAACAGCAGGGAAAGCGGCAGATCGATCGTGCGCTGCTCGCCCGGGGGAACGCCCTGCCCTCCGATCTCGAAGGGGGCCTGAATGGACCTATCCTTTGCCACGGGTCTTCGTCTTGTTGGGCTGGGCGTTTTTTTCGATGAACTGGATGATCTGCCCCGCCACGTCAACGCCCGAGGCCGTTTCAATGCCCTCGAGGCCGGGGGAGGAGTTCACCTCCATGACGACCGGTCCGTGATGGGAGCGGAGCATGTCCACCCCGGCGACGTTGAGCCCCATGATCCGCGCCGAGCGGACGGCGGTCGAGCGCTCCTCGGGGGTGATCTTGGTCCGATCGGCGTGGCCGCCGCGGTGGAGGTTCGAGCGGAACTCGCCCTCGGCCCCCTTGCGGGTCATCGAAGCCACCACCCGGTCGCCGATGACGAGGCAGCGGATGTCGGTGGCCTCGGCTTCCTTGATGAACTCCTGGACGAGGATGTTGGTCTTGAGCCCGCGGAAGGCCTCGATCATGCTCTGGGCCGATCGGGGCGTCTCGCCGAGGACCACGCCGATCCCCTGGGTGCCCTCCAGCAGCTTGATCACCACCGGGGTGCCGCCCACCATCTCGACCAGATCCTCGCTGTACTTGGTGGAGTGGGCGAAGCCGGTCACCGGCAGGCCGATCCCCCGGCGGGAGAGCAGCTGCATCGAGCGCAGCTTGTCGCGTGAGCGGCCGATGGCCACCGATTCGTTGAGGGGATAGACCCCCTGCATCTCGAACTGGCGCAGGACGGCGAGGCCGTAGAAGGTGACCGATGCGCCGATGCGCGGGATGACGGCGTCGAAGCCCTCGACGCGCTCCCCCTTGTAGCGGATCTCGGGCCGGTGGGTGGAGATGTTCATGTAGACGCGCAGGGTGTCGAACACCTCGATCTCATGGCCGCGCTTCTCCGCCGCCTCGATGAGGCGCCTGTGGGAATAGAGCTTGGGGTGCCGGCAGAGCAGCGCGATCTTCAATGCCGTTTCTCCTTGTGGGTGTGCGAAAGATGGAGGGGGGCTGGACGCCACCCTGTTTTCTCCCTCGGCCGGCCCGCGAGATATGACCGGCCCGGGTCGACGAGAAAGTGGCCGCGCAGCGCGGTACGTCCGATGAGGAGATCGAATTTCATGGTGGCCCGATCGGTGAGGGAGACCTCGGCCTCCCACGTTTCGCCCCCGAGCTCGATCAGGGTGTGGATGAAATAGCGGTGCTCGCGGTGGCCGCCGGAGTTGGTCACCATCCGGCGGTCGGCGATGGGGGCGCTGCAGAGCCGACGGGCATGGGGCCGGGCGGTGTCGGGGATCACCCCGAAGCGGATCCACGTCTCCCCCGCCTTCCGAAAGGGCTCCGGATCGAGGGCGTGCAGGGCGGACGTGCGCGCCCCGGTGTCCACCTTCGCCTTCATGGCGGGAATGTGCAGCATGGGCAGGCGGACCCACTCGCTGCAGCCGATGATCTTTTTCGGCAGCCGGTGTTTCAGCTTTTTTCTCGGAGAATGCGTTTTTTCCATCTTTCTCCATACTCCCGGCGGGCAAACCCCCGCTTCAAGGGCGGAATATGGCAATTTTGGGGGCCGGGGTCAACGGGATAGAGCGGAAGCCCGGAAACGGGCAAAAAGAGAGCGGGGCATTGCACCCCGCTCAATGTGCTCTCTGTCTCTTGCGGCCGGGACGTCTCCCTGTCGCCGCGCCGGGAGAATCGTCTCCCGTGTCAGTTATGCACCGTATACCTGGTGATGGCTTCCTGCGGGGCCGGTGCGCAATTCCCCGGGAAGCTTCGAAAACTTCCCTGCGTGCATGGCTCACCTTTCCGGGCGTTGCTTCCTTTGTTCGCCCTTCGTCGTCAACCGTTGCTTCGCCAGATTTCACTCGGAGCGGGCATTGCTGTCGTTTTCTTTCTCCTTTCCTGTTCTTCTCTCTCCCGCTCCGCCTTTCGGATCCCCGGCCCTTGCCGGGGGAGCGGCCGGTGCTCCGGCCGTTTTACTGATTGGCCCTCCCGGAAAAAATATGGGAAGCGGGCCGCGATCACGCAAGGGGTTTTTGATTTTTTTTTTGGTGTACGCGTTCTTTCGGGAGCGCACAAAAAAAAACGAGCGGGGCATCGCACCCCGCTCAATGTGCTCTTTGTCTCTTCCGGCCGGGAAGAATGTTCCCTTTGGCCGTGCCGGACGGATAGCCGCCCGCATGGGTTGTCAGCTTTTGATATCCCTCCCCGATCGGCTGACGGAACGATCCGGGGAGCGGTGTAGCTGAACTTGCAGCACCTGATTCCTCTGGGGCCGCACTTGTAGTACCTGATGCCTCGGTAGCTTCATCGAGCCCCTCCATCGGGAAAACCGACGCCCTTGGAGCCGCTTCCCCCCGTGGCTCCCCCCGGCTCTTGCCGGGTGCAGGCCGGTGTCGCCGGCCGACGCAAGGACCCTCTCTCGTATTCGAGATTTTAGCGGTCCTTTCACTATGAAATATGAGTTCCCGGGCGCCGGAGCGCAAGGGGAAAAGGGACCGTTTTCACGAGAAGAAATGAGTCATTTCGCCCCGGCTCCCGCCGCTGCGGAACGCCGCTGCGGCCGGGGGGTGGCGGCCTGTTTTTTTTGGGTTCTCAGGAGGATTTTCAGGGTCTGCGGAAGGAACCCCGAGAGGCGGACGCCATCGGGCAGATCGATGTGGCGCGCGCCGAGGGAGAGCTCGTGCCCGCCCTGCTCGAGCCCCTGCAGGTTGACGGCGAGCCGGAGTCTGCCCGGGTCGAGAAACTTGAGCAGATCGTCCCGGCCGCGCAGGCGCACCTGCACGCTGCGGGGCGCGGCGCCATCGAGCACAAGCCCCGGCGGCATGTTGTAGAAAAAAACGCGCACCGTGTACGTCTGCTCCGCCCGCGCGGTGAGCTGGGCGAGAATGTCCTGCGGGTTCTGCCGGTGGTAGGCGCCCACCACCCAGAGCATGATCACGGCGGAGAGCACGGCGAGCTTCGGCCGCCAGTTCCGCGTCAGCGTGGCCCGCGTCAGCGCCCATCTGTTCCGCTGGCCGTCCTCCCGCCGGTGAAGGTGCGACACGATCCAGGAGGCGAGGGCCTCGGGGCTTTTCACGGGTTGGATCTGCCCCCCCTCGACGGTGGACACCTCGCCGCGCTCCTCGGAGACGACGACGGCGAGGCAGTCGGAGTTTTCCGTGATGCCGATCGCGGCGCGGTGGCGCGTGCCGTAGGCGTTCGAGAGATCAAAACTCTCCGAGAGGGGAAGGACGCATCCCACCCGGTAGATTCTTCCGTCCTGGATGTAGATGGCGCCGTCGTGGTAGGAGCTCCCGATCCCAAAAATGGTCTCGAGAAGCGCGGGCTGGATCTCGGCGTTGATCTCCTCGCCCGGGCTGCGCATGAGGGATTCCAGGGCGTCGGTCCGCTCGAGGACGACGAGGGCGCCGATGCGCTTTTCGGCGAGCCGGAAGAGGGATTGCGCGGCGGCGGCGATGTTCTCATCGGTGAACTTGACGCGGCGCGCGCTCCGCAAAATGCTGGGGAGCCGCCGCATCGGATTCATCTGCATGAAAATCCGCAGGATGTCCCGCTGGAAGGTGATGAGGAAGAAGATCAGCCCCGCGAGCCAGAGCGCCCAGAGGAGAAACGCGGTCAGCGTGAGGCCCGCCGCCTGCGCCACCATGTAGCTGAGCCACACCGTAAAGACGCGCAGGAGCAGCCGCATCGCCTGGGTGCCGCGGAAGCGGATGTAGATCTGGTAGGCGACGAACCACATGATGGCGATGTCCACGATGTACGCCCACGGCAGCGAGCCGAGCAGCCTGCCGGGAACGATTGCTTCGAGTCCCATCCTGCCTCTCCCCATCGCCGGCCGCCGGGCCGGCGCGCCTTTTCGCCATCCTCGCCCAGCGCGCCCGCGCTGACAAGTTCCCCGTTTTTTTCCGGTTTGCGGAACCACCCCGATTTTCCTGCACCGCGATCCGGGCGGCGTTGTCTTACATTCCCATCCACGGCGGCCGCTCCCCGCGGCCGCGCGCGGCGCCCGGTCCGGGCCCCGCGGAAAACTCGAAAAGAGAGGAAGCCGAACATGCAGATGAGGTGGCGATCAGGAAAAAGGGGCGCTTCGGGGACCGGCGATACGGCGAAAAAGCCGCAGAGCATGCGGCTCACCGGTCAACTGCTCCGTGCCCTCGGGGCCGAGAGCGGGGATCCGAAGGAGCGGCCCTGGGATTTCGAGGTGCTCATCGCGCGGCCCGGCCCCTCGCGCGATGGCTCCTGGTTTCTGCCCGCGGCCGTGCTGCGGGCGGCGGCCCCGCTCTTCGAGGGGGCGCAGGCCTTCGCCAACCACGCGGAGGGGAAGGGCCCCGACATCAAGAACCTCGTCGGGTGGCACCGGCAGGTGCGGATGACGGAGGAGGGGCTCCTTAGCGCCTTCGCGGTCTCGAAATCCGCCGCCTGGTTTCACGCCATGGCCAACGACGCGCTCGAGCGGGGCATCGCCGAGCCCTTCGGCTTTTCCTTCGACGTGATGGCCGAGGCCGAGATCGCCGAGGGGGAGGCGGGCCGGGTGCTGCATTTCCGGAAGATCGTCGCGGTCAATTCCGTTGACGTGGTGCACAAGGGCCGGCTCGGAGGCGCGCTGTTGGGGCGCGCCGCGGCCGGCGTTTCCGACGTGGAGGACAAGATGCTGGACAAAGTGTTTGAGAAGCTTCGTGCGGCGGCGCCCGGCGCCGCGGAAAAACTGGGAGCGGGCTGGACGCCCGGCGAGCTCCTCGCCGCCTGCGAGGAGGCGGGCCTCGAGTGGTCGCTCGATGGCAGGGAGAAAATGAAGGAAGGCGCCGCGCGCGCGCGCGTCCTTGCGGCGCGGCTCGCGGCCTCGGCCCTGCCCGAACCTGTGCAGGAGAAGGTGCGCGATCAGTTCCAGGGCGCGGACTTCAGCGAAGCAGAAGTCGA
>JAQBZT010000113.1 GCA_027622355.1 bacterium
GCGATACTGCGCGAAACTTGAGAGCGGCGGGCGCCTGCGGGATGCTGAGGGATAATGAGGAATTTTTCGCGCCGCCCGGATGAGCGGCTTGTTTAGAATTCGCAGCGAGGGAGACTCCCCCATGCCCGAGAGCTTCCGCGATCAGCTGGCCGAGCGCCTCCGCATCCAGCTCGCCGATCTGGACGTTTCGCCCGAGAAGGCCCTCGCCTTCGCCTCCGACGTGATGCACATGATCGATCGGGCGACGCAGGAGCGCGCCTACGAGGCCACCCTCCGCCAGATCGTCCAGCGCTACGCCGAGGCCTGGTCCGAGCACGCCTCGCGGCGCCTTCTCGATGCCCGGGAGGACGGCGCCACCGAGATGGTCTACGAGATGATCGAGCGCCAGGCCCGCACCCGCGCCGTGAGCGCCCTGCGGAAGGCCCTGCTCAATGCCCTCGAGGGGGTGAAGCCGCCCGCGGACGACCTCGATTTCTTCGAGGAGGACTGAGCGGCCTTGCGGGAGGGGCCGCTCCCCCCTAGAATCCGCCCCGCGGGATAGAAAGCCCTGGTTCATGCCACATTTCAAAGGGAATTTTCCGGATGAGCGATAACGTCCGCGTCCGCTTCGCCCCCTCGAACACCGGCCACCTCCACATCGGCGGCGCGCGGACGGCGCTCTTCAACTGGTTCTTCGCCCGCCACCACGGGGGGACAGCCATCCTCCGCGTCGAGGACACCGACCGCGAGCGCTCCACCGAGGAATTCTACGACGCCATCCTCGAGGCCTTCGAGTGGCTCGATATCGCGTGGGACGAGGGCCCCATCCGGCAGAGCGGTCGGATGGCGCTTTATCAGGCCGCCGCCCAAAAACTCCTCGCCTCGGGCCACGCCTTCCGCTGCACCTGCACCCCCGATGCGGTCGAGCAGATGCGCGATCTGGCCCGCAAGGAGGGCCGCGTCCCCAAGTACGACGGCACCTGCCGGGGAAGGTACGATGCGGATCCGGACGCCCCCTTCTGCCTCAGGCTCCGCGCGCCGGATACGGGACAGACCGTGGTCGAGGACCTTCTGGCCGGCGCTGTCACCTTCGAAAACGATCAGCTCGACGACATGGTGATCGTCCGCACCGACGGGGCCCCGATGTATAACTTCTGCGTCGCGGTGGACGATGTGGACATGCAGATCACCCACGTCATCCGCGGAAACGATCACCTCTCGAACACCCCGAAGCAGCTGCTCGTCTACGCGGCGCTCGGGGAGGCGCCCCCCCGCTTCGCCCACATCTCCATGATCCTCGGCAGCGACAAGAAAAGGCTCTCCAAGCGCCACGGCGCCACCTCGGTCCTCGAGTACAAGAGCCAGGGCTACCTTCCCGAGGCCCTCATCAACTACCTCGTCCGCCTCGGGTGGAGCCTGGGCGATCAGGAGATTTTCACCCGCGATGAGATCATCGAAAACTTCACGATCGAAGGCCTCAACCGCTCGGCGGCGGTCTTCAACCCCGAAAAGCTTCTCTGGGTGAACCAGGAGTACATCAAGGAAGGCGACGCTGCGCGCCTTTGCGACCTCATGGAGGCAGCCCTCCGCGCGGAGGGCCTCGATCCCGATACCATCCCCCGCGAGGGGCGCCTCGGCGTCGTCGAGGAGCTCCGCACCCGGGCCAGGACCATCGTCGAGCTGACCGAGGGCGCGCGCTTTTTCTTCACCGGCCATGTGGAATACGAAGAGAAGGCCGCGAACAAATTCCTCACGGTGGAGAGCGGGGCCACCCTCGCCACGCTGCGCGATGGGCTCTCCGCGCTCGATGCCTTCACGCCCGAGGCCATCAAGGCCCTCTTCGAGGCCGTCATGGAGAAAGAGGGCCTCGGACTCGGCAAGATCGCCCAGCCGGTGCGCGTCGCCGTGACTGGGGGCACCGTCAGCCCCGGCATCTTCGAGACGCTGGCCCTTCTTGGAAAAGAGCGCACCCGCGCGCGCCTCGATGCGGCCCTGGCCTATATTCAGAGGTAGAAAGAGCGGTTCCGGGGCCCGTCACACCCGGAAATGGCGGCTGGGCTTGACGGATTTCGGCACGAAATGTAAGAGGTCTAGGCACCAAACGCTGGGGGATCGTCTAGCGGCAGGACACCAGACTCTGGATCTGGGAACTTAGGTTCGAATCCTAGTCCCCCAGCCATTTCAAATCAATGGTTTATCTAAAGCGAAACTCTTTTCGCTTTTGCTTGCGTGTTTGTTTTCGTGCTTGTTTCCGAAAAAGTCCTCTTCATCGCATCCCGAAGGAAATCGTCTGACTCGTGGATATAGCCCATCGTGGTCTGCACATCGGCGTGGCGCAGGGCGTTTTTGATGGCCCCGAGCGGGACGCCCTTGTCGTGGAGCCAGGAGGCGCAGGTGCCGCGCAGGATGTGGATGTTTCCGGGCTTCTCGATTTTTGCGGCTTCCTTGGCTTTCTTCCATGTTGAGACTTGAGAGTGTCAAAAAACAATTCGGGGCGCAGGTCGTTCTGGATGGCGCGAGCCTGGCGCTGCACCCCGGCGAGAAGGCCGGCCTCATCGGCCCGAACGGCGCGGGAAAGACGACCATCTTCCGCATCATTGAGGGCGCCGAGGGCGTTGACGGCGGGGTGATGCGCCTGCGCGGCCGAATCCGCATCGGGGTGCTTCGCCAGGAACTTGCCCCCTCGGATCGCACCGTGCTGGCCGAAGTGCTCGAGGGCAACGGCGAGTTCACCCGGCTGCGCGAAGAGCAGGAGCGTCTGCATGACCGCCTGACTGGCGCGGTGGATGGCGCCGAGCAGGAGCAGCTCTCGGCCCGCCTCGGGGAAGTCGATCACCACCTCGAGCGGATCGGCGGATATGAAGCGGACGCGCGGGCGGCGGCAATTCTGATGGGTCTCGGCTTTTCGAGCGATGAGGTCCAGCGGCCGCTCGGCGAATTTTCGGGCGGCTGGCGGATGCGGGCGGCGCTGGCGCGGCTGCTTTTCTCCGTGCCCGATCTGCTTTTGCTCGATGAGCCGACCAACCACCTGGATATCGAGTCGGTGGCCTGGCTCGAAAAATTCCTTGCCCGGTATTCGGGGACTCTGATCGTCATCTCCCACGACAGCCATTTCCTGAACCGGGTGGCCGGGGTCATCGTCGAGCTCGAAGGCGGGCGGCTGACCCGCTACACGGGAAATTTTGACAACTACCTCGAACAGCGCGAGGCCCACTTCGAACAACTCGAAAAAGCCGCTGCCCAGCAGGAACGCCGCATAGCGGAACTCGAGGGTTTCATCAGGCGGTTTCGCGCCAAGGCGACCAAGGCCCGCCAGGCCCAGAGCCGGGTCAAGCAGCTCGAGAAGATAAAGCCCGTCGAAAAGATTGTCCGGCCCGCCGCCGTGCCCAAAATACGCCTGCCCGAACCGCCGGCTTCGGCATGGGAAACGCTGAACGTCGAGGGTCTCGGGAAAAGCTACGGAGATAATCAGGTGTTCTCGGGCGTTGACCTCAAGCTCACGCGTGGCGAGAAGATCGGCCTCATCGGCCCCAACGGGGCGGGCAAGACACCCTTCCTGCGGATCGTTTCGGGCGAGATCGCGCCTGGCGAGGGCCACGCCCGGACGGGCGACAGGGTGCGTGTGGGTCATTTCTCTCAGTTCGTTCTCGATGCGCTGGGCGGCTCCCACAGCGTTCTCGAATCGGCGACCGATGTGGCGCCGCCCACGGTCACGAAGACCGAGATCCGCTCCCTTCTGGGCGGGTTTTTGTTCTCGGGTGATTCGGTGTTCAAAAAAGTGTCGGTTCTCTCCGGGGGCGAACGGGCGCGCCTCGCGCTGGCGCGGCTGTTCATGTCCGGGGCGAACCTGCTGCTCCTCGATGAACCGACGAACCATCTGGACATGGGCGCGCGGGTGGCGCTCGAGGAAGCCCTCGAAGTCTACGCCGGGACGTTCATTCTCGTGGCGCACGACCGGGATCTGCTCAAGGCGGTGTGCGAGGCGTACTGGGTTATCGAGGGCGGGACGATCCGCCCGCTCGAGGGCTCGCTCGACGACTATCTCGAAGAGGTCACCGCGCGGCGGCTGGGCGAGAAGGGCGGGGAGAAAGACGTTTCTGCCGCGCCGCGCCGAAAAAGCCGAGGGGATCGCCGCCAGGCCGCCGAGGCGAGAAACCGGCTTCACCGCGAGACGCGGAGTCTCAAGAAAAAATCCGGGGAACTCGAAGAGCGGATTCGCGCCCTGGAGGCCGACGAGGACGAGCTCAAGTGCCGCCTCGCCGAGCCCGGTCTCTACGATGAGGAAAACAAGGCGCCCCTCGCCGATCTTCTGGAGCGGCACCGGAAGGTTGCCGCCGCCCTCAAGGCGGCCCTGGACGAGTGGGAGCGGGTCACCGCCGCCACCGAGGACATCGAGGCCGCGATACGCGGCGCGGCGGAGTAGGGGGATACGGATCAGGCCTGGAGGCTCACCACTTGGCCGCGGGTTGCGGTAGCACCCCCCGCCTCGTCGCTGTCGCCGTCGTTCTCCCGGTCGGCGCCCTCGGTCCCCTGCGGCTGGACTGCGGGCTTGGCGGTCTCAGGCTTCTGGGCGGGGGGACGGACCGCTTGAATGGCGGGGGAAGAACCGGTGCCGACGGGAGTGAGTATTTTCGTTTCTCCTTATGCAATGCGTTGTGATTGATGACTCGCCATTGATCGAGGTTGGGGAAACCCTTGATCGCGAAGGGATGGAGAGGTCATCCTTGGCCGGTCTACCTGTGCATGGCGGATTGGGAATTCGCATGCCCCGCCGGAAAAAAAGAAGGCACGGGCGAATCGATCGCCCATGCCTTCTTCCTTTTGAGACTCTCTAAATAACGCCTACTTCGACATCTCTCCGAGCTTGGCGCGGGTCATCTTCGTGAGGCGCCCATCGGCTTTCAGGCCGTTTGCCTTCTGGAAAGCGGCGAGGGCCGCTCTCGTCTTCTTTCCCATTTTTCCGTCGGCAGGACCTGGATCGAAGCCCAACTTCTTGAGCGATTCCTGAGCCGCCGCGATCCCGGGCGAGCCTTTTCGCGGAGCTTTCATTTTTGTCTTCTCGGCTGCCTTGCCCTCTTTCGGCCTCTCAGCTGCCATGCCCTCTTTCGGCTTCTCGGCTGCCATGCCCTCTTTCGGCTTCTCAGCCGCGAAGACGCCCGACGGCGCAACCAGCCCCATGGCCAAACCGGTAACAATCAACAGCCTGAGTGTTTTTCTGGTCCACGATCTCATGTTCATGTCCCTTTTTTAAAGCGTTGTAGTTGATGTGGCGAAACTGAAACAGTTTTTCAGCGCTCCTGTACCTGGATCGGCGCAACCCTCCTATTGTGCTGAAAATCGATAAAACAACCCTGTTATATTTGTACATCCAATCCGGGATATAGCGATATATGAAAAGGTAGCTGTGCCTCCCGAAAACCATATCCTATTGATTGTATTAGGATTTTCTCGTTCAAGAGAGGCATCCATTTCGGCGTGAAGCGGCCCCCGGCAAAACCTCGGGTGAGGCCCGCCGATCGAATGCCTTTGTCCCCTATCGCCAAGGCGGCCACACAGGGGATTGGATTTTTTTGGGGAAGAAATGAACCGCAATTCCCTAGCCGGAAGCGACGACCGGGTTCACGAGTTTGCCGATTCCGGAAGCCTCGCAGCGCACCTCGTCGCCCGGCTTCAGCCACCAAGGGTCGGGAGGAGTCCTGAAGGCAGCTACCCCTGAGGGTGTTCCGGTCGAGATCACGTCTCCCGGCTCGAGGCCCATCCGGGAGAAGTGGGCCACTATCCTCGGCATCCCGAAAATGAGATTTCGGGTGGTTGACGATTGGCGGGGCTCCGCCTCGTCGTTGACCCAACAAGAGATGGCGATGTCCTCCGGGTCGGGGATCTCATCGGGGGTGATGAGCCATGGACCCATGGGGGCAAAAGTAGGGAAGTTTTTCCCCAGGTTGAGCAGCCCCACCTTGAGTTCGGGGAATTGAATTTCACGCTCGCTGACATCGTTCAGGATGGTGTAGCCAAAGATGTGCTTTTTCCAGTCCTTCTCCTCAATGTCAACGCCACCTCGCCCGATGACCATAGCGATCTCGACCTCATAATCAATCTGGCGCGAACCCTTCGGGATGCGGATTGGCTGGCGGTGGCCTGCAAGGGCTGTGGCCACCATGTTAAAAGCCATCGGAAAGGACGGGGCATTGTGAACGGCGCCGCCCTCGTCCAGGTGGTCCCTGTAATTGATCCCGAGGGCGATGATCTTGCCGGGCCGGGTGACGGGCGCCTTGAAGGCTATCTCCTCTTGCGGGATGAGGGCACGCCTCCCGGTGGGAGAGGGAGGGTCTTCCCCTTTCGCCAGCCAGCCTTCGCAGTGCTCCAGAAGAGTGCGGAGAGCGTCCAAGGCCTCCTTTCCTCTCCGGATAATACTCACCATCTTCGGGGGCAGGAGAGCAGAGGCTTGCCCTTCCGCGTCGGAGGCGGCTCTTTCGGAGGAGAGAAAATCGGCGTAGGCCGATGTGACATCGGCGAAACGTCCGTCTGAGAGGAGGAGGCCAACACGCTCCTCTCCCTCACGAGCACTCAAAGCGGAAAAGGTTGCAAGCTTCATCCGGCGATCATTTTCCCCCTTTATTCTGCTTTTTCATGAGAGCGGCGAGGTCCCGCTGCTTCGTCATGTGGGTATCCTGATGAAGGTATCCCCCGAAGTTGTCCTTGCGGATGGGACTGCAAGCCTCAAAGGCGACAGTATCCTCGAGGTAGTCAGCCTGGTGCTCCACATGACTCGGGACGTACCAGACATCGCCGGGCTTCAGGATTACGACAGGCTCCTCCCCCGACTGCACCCGCACGCTGCCACTGAGCAGGCAGAAGATTTGCTCCGCCTCGTGATGGTGGCGGACGGTTGTGGCTCCTTTTTTCGCGTTGACGTAACAAATCATAACGTGCTCGCCACTCACGATCTTGGGTTCGACACCCGGAAAGGGAATTTTGGTCGGCAGCTTGTCCCAGTCAGTAACGGGCATATTTTGCTCCTCTCGTCCTGATCCTCAAATCATGTTCATCCAGACTTCTCATCCCAACCGGAATTGCGCGGCAATGCTCTCTACCCGTGCATCGTGAATTGTCAATTGCGCACTCTTCCATGCAATGGGCGCAGCGGCCCTCAGGCGGCTCAAATTCCCCGCCTTCGTTATTCATCGCAATCTAAGATGAGACGATCATTAATTGCCCTCCTTTGCGACCGCGCCGCTCCGTTTCTTCGGGATGATCGGCAGCAGCAGGTGCGCCGTGTGTTTCGGCCCCGTGTGCAGGGTCGTGCTGCCGCCGAAGACCTCCTTCGGCCGATCGGTCGGATGGTCGTGCAGAAACGGCCCAGAGCCGCGCGAGGGCACATAGGCCGCGACCGCCGGCCCCGGCCGATCGAAGTCCTGGCCGGAAATGTTGACGGCGAGGCGGAATCCCTTCGGCAACACGATGCACTGCGGCCAGATTTCCACATCGAGTTCGTACACCCGGCCGGGTATCAGCGTTTGCTTGTCGTCGTGGGTGTGATACGGCCGCCACGGCGTTGACTTCTCAGGGTCGAGCTTGCGGTGGGAAGCGCGCAGCCAGCCCTGGGCGAGCGGCGTCTTCGGGTCAACCGTGCCCTGGAAATACACCTCTTGCCCCTTCGGCGAGAAAGCCTGCACGGTAACGAACAGATCCGCATCTCTGGTATCAGACGAGATGAAAAGCTTGGCCACCATCGGCCCGGTGATCTCGGTTTCCTGCTTCAGCGGCGGCGACATCCAGGTCACTCCGCGGGTCAGCGCCCGGAATGTGTTCGAGCTGTTGGCCTTCGGCGCCGTCCAGTCGAGCTTTCCCTTGCCGCCCGCGTGCAGATACAGCTTGGTCCACTTCGTGCCCTTGAGCGGCCACTCTTTCTCCTTGCGCAGCTCTACCTCGTCCGTGAACGGCCGCCGGAGATTGATCCACACCCGCGGCTCCTGTTTCCAGCCGTTGCGCTCTCCCTTCAGGTAGTAGTCGAAGAAGCGTTTCTGCAGCTGCATGCCGTACTCGAGGTAGAACCATTCCTCGTGGCGGCCCGGATGACCTTCCAGCCACTTCTCCTTTGAGGCAGCCTGCGTGAAGGCCTCAAAATTCCCGCGCGGGTGCAGGCCGAAGCCCGCCCAGCTGGCCGCGCTGAGAAACGGCACTTTCACCTTCGACCAGTCCGGGGAGCGCGATTGGTACCAGTCATCGTCCATCTCGCGGACGCGGAAATTCTCGAGCGTGTCGGCGCGATTCTCTGCCAGTTCTTCCTTGGACAGCGTCGCCGGGCCCGTCGCCCGGGTCTTCATCCAGTGGTCGTGCGGACCCTTTGGGTTACCGTGCTGCACCGCCTCGACCTGGCGCGGGTACCAAATCTCCATGAACTTGTTCGACAGGATGCCGCCGTGCCGCGCCCAGTCGCGGTAATGGTCGGCGGCGCCCTCCCACGGGATCATCGCCGCCAGGGGCTTGGGCTGCAGGGCGGCGACCTGCCATTGGTTGATCGCGTAGTAGGAGACGCCGTTGAGGCCGACCTTGCCGGTTGACCAGCGCTGGCGGCCCGCCCAT
>JAQBZT010000114.1 GCA_027622355.1 bacterium
TCGAGGCGGACTCGGAGGCGGCCGTGCGCGATCTCGTCCCCGACATGCGGCGGCTCGGGGAGGCCCCCTGCCGCGGCGTGATCGTGACGGCGCGCGCGGATGATCCGGCGGTGGACTTCGTCTCGCGCTTCTTCGCCCCCGCCGCCGGCGTGGACGAGGACCCGGTCACCGGCTCGGCCCACTGCACCCTCGCCCCCTTCTGGGGCGCGCGCCTCAAGAAAAAAGAGATGATCGGGAGGCAGCTCTCCCCCCGCGGCGGCACCGTCCGCGTGCGTCCCGAGGGCGAGCGCGTCCGCCTCTTTGGGCAAGCCGTGACCGTCATGAAGGGGGAACTCCTTTAACTCTTGCGTCATTTCCGCTCTCCCGCTATAAAAGGCGGTCTTTGAACGAAGGGTGCGGCCCGTCTTTGTTTTAACAACTTGTCCCTTTTCAGCCTCTTGGAGGGTTCCATGGCAAGCTTCGACACCGATGCGATCGCGGCTTCGCGCATCTTCGATGTGCCCTTTTCGGGCATCCGCAAGGTCTTCGACGCGGTGAGCGCCCTCGAGGCCGAGGGCAAGGACGTCATCCACTGGCAGATCGGAAGGCCCGATTTCGACACCCCGGCCCACATCAAGCGCGCGGCGGCGGAATCGCTCGAGAGGGGCGATGTCCACTACGCCCCGAGCATGGGGATTCCGCGCCTTCGCAAGGCCATCGCGGCGCGGACCGCGATCGACACCAGCATCGAGGTGGCCTGGGACACCCAGGTGATCGTCATGGCGGGGGCGAACGAGGGGATCCTGTGCGCCATGCTCGCCTTCATCAATCCGGGCGATGAGGTGATCATCTCGAACCCGAACTGGCACCACTACAAGTGCACGGCCCAGCTCGCGGGCGGGGTGCCGGTCGAGGTGATGACCACCGAGGAGAACGATTTCGCCCTCATGGCGGATGAGGTCGAGAAGGCGATCACGCCGAAGACGAAGATGCTCTGCATCACCTCGCCGGGGAACCCGACGGGGACGACGATCCCCGAGAGCGAGCTCAAGAAGCTGGCGGCGCTCGCCCAGAAGCACAACCTGATCGTGATCTCCGATGAGATCTACGCGCGCATTTTCTACGGCGAAGGCGGCTGCGCCCCGAGCATCTTCTCCCAGCCGGGGATGGCGGAGCGCACCATCGTCATCAACGGCTTCTCGAAGGTTTATTCGATGGACGGCTGGCGGCTCGGCTGGACGGTGGCGAGCCCCGAGCTGACGCGGCACATTTTGCGCGTGCGCCAGTACACGACGGTGTGCGTCAACACGTTCATCCAGAACGGCGCGGCCCACGGCCTCGAAGCCGACCAGGGCCCCATCGACGAGATGATCCGCGCCTTCGCCGAGCGGCGGCATGTCATCGCCGAGGGCCTGCGCGCGATCGAGGGGGTGACGCTCGCCGAGCCGACGGGGGCTTTCTACGCCTTCCCGAACCTCAAGGCTTTTGGAGGCTCCGCCGAGGTGGCGGGGTATCTGCTCAACGAGCACGCCATTGCGACCGTGGGCGGGCACGTCTTCGGGGCGGGGGGCGAGGGCTACACCCGCATCGCGTACTCGTGCTCGACCGAGGAGTGCGAGCGCGGCGTCGAGCGCCTCGGCCAGGCGCTCGATCAGATGCGGAAGGCCGGCGCCTAGATTCATCTCCGAAAAAACAAAAAACCCCGGTCAGGCGGCCGGGGTTTTTTTGTGGCCGGGCGAAAGCCCGGGCAGCGGGCCAATTTACCCAGACGGAATGACAAGAAAACGAGCAAACGGACTGGCTATCAGGCCTACGCCCTTCCGTAGTCGTCTTCCTTGCGCTCGATGTCGTCCTCGCCGAAGTAGCTTCCGTGCTGGACCTCGATGAAGACGAAGGGCGCCGTGCCGGTGTTTTCGATGCGGTGCCAGGCCCCCTGGGGGATGTCCACCGACTCGCCCGGCCGGAGGGGGATCCGCTCTTCGCCCCGCGTCACAGTGGCCTCGCCCGAGACGGCGTGCCAGTGTTCGCCTCTTTTTTTGTGCCGCTGGAGGCTCAGCCGCTGGCCGGGCTTGACGATGATGCGCTTGACCTTGTGGTCGGCCTCATCGGAGAGGACGATATAGCGTCCCCAGGGCCGCTCGTCGGTTTCCTGTCCGCTCATATGCACCTCCCGCGCTGAAAAAACCGCCAACAGGCCTCATTCTACCCACGGGGCGCGAAAAACGAAATGCGGCGGTTCGATTCTTTGGCAGTGGGTCAGTTTGCTTGTTTTTCTTGTCATTCCGAGTGCCGGAGGCGCGAGGAATCTGCTTTTCCACAGCAGATTCCTCAGTCGCTGCGCTCCTTCGGAATGACACCACGGGTCCATTGTGCAAACTGACCCACGACCGATTCTTTGCAATTTTCCCCGCGCGCGGCGATATTCGGATACAGGGAGATTCGGCCCGTTCCCCTTGCCATGACAAAAAACCTGAAGCCAGGAGGCTGTGCGATGGCGGCATTTGCGGGCGTTTGCCGAAAATTTTTCCCGGCGGTTTTTGCCGTCGCGCTGGCTGTCTCTTTTCCTTCGCCCCTGGCCGCCGACAAGGGACATCCCCGCGGGCCCGCGCAGCCGAAAGGAAAAGCCGCTTCCCAAATGCCCGCGGGCGGACATGGGGATGGCGCCCCCGGCGGGGGCGGGCCCCCTCACGGCGGCGCCCCGCAGGGCATGAATCCGATGCAGGCCGAGGGCTTTCGTCTCGTCTCCGAGCTTCACTGCAACGCCTGCCACTACATCTCGAAGGAACTCGAGCACGGGGCGAGCCACGGCGGAGGCCACGGGGCCGTGGCCCCGAACATCGCCTTCCTGGGGGAGAAGTTCCTCCCGGAGTGGCTTTTCGATTTTCTCCAGATGCCCGATACGCTCCGGCCGTGGCTCAAGACGCGGATGCCGAACTACCATTTGAGCGAATTCGAGACGGTGGCCCTCGTGCGGCACATCGAGGCCGACCACAGGAGAGGGGAAGCGCCCCCCGAGGCGCCTCCCGGGGCCGCGGACGAAAAGGCGCTGATCGCGGCCGGGCGGAAGCTGGCCTCGAAGGATTATCTCGACTGCTTCAGCTGCCACTACCAGAGCGGCAAGAAGCCCTCCGGCAAGCCCGAGGCGCTGGCGCCCGATCTGGCGCTCGCCCGGGGGCGTCTGCGGCCGGAGTGGATCCGCCGGTGGATCCGGAATCCCTCCCGAATCCTTCCCGGCACGAAGATGCCCACTTTTTTTGAGGACAATGAATCGGGGCCCGAGGACATTCTCCGCGGCGACGAAGGGCTGCAGATTGAGGCCCTCGTCCGGTATGTCCTGGGCCTCGGCAAGAAGCGGCCGGTCGTGATTTCCTACGCCGGCGCGGAGAAGCGCTACCCCTCGGCCACGCGGGCGGCCGGCTTCCGGGTGATGAACGAGCTCAACTGCGCGGGGTGCCACGATGTGGGAACCATGCATGAGAGGATCGAGGCCGCCACCCCGCTCGCCTACGCGGGAAGCCGGTACTACATGCCCTGGGTGGCGGAATACCTCCAGCGCCCCCACCGCATTCGCAAGGGAGCGGCCCGGATGCCCGATTTCAGCTTGACGCCCAAAGAGGCGAAGGCGATTGCCCATTATCTGATGACGCTGGCCGATCCGCGCGTTCGCTCTGACCGGATGCCCCCTGCCGTTTCCCCCCAGCGCGCATCCCGGGGGAGAGCCCTTTTCGTGCGGCTGAAATGCGGGGCGTGCCACGTGGTGAATCCGAATGAAAAGAGCCAGGGGGCCGGCCGGCTCGACGGCCCCGGACTGGCGCGGGCGGGCCTTCGCCTTCAGCCGGAGCATCTGGTGCTCTGGCTCTCGGGGAAGGTGACAAAGAGCGGATCAAAGCTGGAGATGGATGCGCACCCGGCGGTTTCGAAGATGAAGCTGCCGATGGCGCAGCTCCGCGATCTGGCCGCCTACATCTCCTCGCTGCGCTGAGGCGGGCGCGGGCCGGTTTGCGCAATGGCCCAGCGGTGTCATTCCGAGGGAGCGCAGGGTGGGGCCCGCAGCGAGCGAGGAATCTGCTGTGCGAAAAGCAGATTCCTCGTGCCGGGCACCCCGGCGAATCGGAGATTCGCGGGAGGCCCCCCACCGGGAGGCCCCCACCGGGGGGTCCGCCTCGGGCGCTCGGAATGACAAGAAAAGCAAGCAAGCTTACCCATTACCGAATTTCCCCGCATCTTCTGCGCGGGTCTTTCCCCCCGCGTGTGCGAGAGTGGTCCCGCCGCCGAAAGAGGGGGCCAGTAAATATTGCGCATACGGCGCGAAATTTGAGAGCGGGGGGCGCGTGCGGGAGACTGCGCGATACGGCGGGTTTTTTGAGAGCGGGGGGCGCGTGCGGGATGCTGCGCGATACTGCGGGTTTTTTGCGCCGCGCCCTTGCCGGGGCCTCGCCCGGTCGAGGAGCCGGTTTGGAATTCGCCGCTAGGTGTTTTCCAGCCGGCGGAAGAGGTAGCCCGAAAGCCCCCCCAGGACGATCCAGAAGACGCCGGAGGTGAGGAGCGCCGCCCAGATGAAGGCGCGCATGAGGGCGGGCGGCGCGGCGCCGCCGTGCATCTCGGGCTGGGGCGCCCCGATGAGATGGGGAAAGACGATCAGCAAGACGCCCAGTGCGATCCAGAGCGGCCTGCGGATGAGGAGCGCGAGCGAGAGCCCCCCCGCCGTGAGAAGTGCGGTGAGCCACCACCAGAGCTGGCGGTCGGGCACAGTGGCGGCGGTCGTCCCCGGCAACTCGGGCGGCAGGCCCAGGGCGGGGGCGAGACTGAAGGCGGCGAAGCCCCCCAGCCCCCAGAGGATGCCGGTTTTCCAGTCGGCGCCGCCACGAAGGGCATAGGCCGCCACCAGAAGCAGGGCAAAGCCGATGGCGGCGGTGATGTTGGCCACGGCGGTGAGGGACAGGCGGCCGAAGGGCGAGGCTTCCCCTTCATCGCCCTTCGGCTTGACCGCGTCAGGGGCGGGGGTTTTGGGCGTTTCCGCTTTTTCGTAGGTTTCCGCTTCCTGGATGAGGGGCAGAACGCGGACGGACTGCGCCGCGGTCAAGAAGAGACCGGCGAGCAGTCCGGAGAGTGCCGCGGTGAAAACAATCCGCCGGAACAAGCTGGGCCCGCCTAGTGACAAACGAAGCCGAGGGCGTGACGCGAGTCGTGCGCCGCGTCGTGCAAAACCTGCGGCTGCGCGAAACCTGCGCCATAGATCAGAAAGATGCCCAGAAGTGTGGCGGCCAAGGCGGGTCCCAGTGCACTGAGGCGCATGGCGTCGGATTGACTCACTCCGGCTGCGGTGTGGGCCATGGTGCGGCTCCCTCAAAAAAGTTGAAATGAAGTCCCTGATTCAGGACTTTATTATCTCATGTCCGGGCTTAGGCGTCTACAAAGGCGACTGCGCGGATCCAACTGCCGCTGGCCCGCTCGATCTTGATGGGAAACATCGAGACGGTAAAGCCGAATTCGGGCAACTGGTCGAGATTCATGAGTTTTTCGGCGTGGATGTACTCTTTTTTGCGGCCGTAGAAGTGGCTGCCGAAAAAGTCTTTGGTGTTTCCCTCGAGGCGGACCTTGGCCATCTGCCGGACGGGCATGTCGAAGCCCCAGGCGTCGATGCCCATGACCTTGATGCCCTGCTCCTCACAGAGATAGGCCGTCGCCTCGACGCTCATCCCGGGGTGGGTCTGCTCGAAATCCGGGGTGTAGAAATATTTGGTCGTGTGGTCGGTGCGGATGAGGACGATGTCCATGGGCTTGAGCTTGTAGCCCTTCTTCTCAAGCGCTTTCACTTTCGCCTTCACCTCGTTCACCGTGATGTTGTGGCCACGCTCCGCGTCGTGAAAGTCGAGCACCACGCCGTCCCCGAAGCACCATTCGAGCGGGACTTCGTCGATCGTCTTGGAGGGCTTCCCCTCACACTCGGGCCCGTAGTGATAGGGCGAGTCGAGATGGGTGCCGCTGTGGGTGCTGACCGAGCTGATCATCTCCGTGGCGCAGTGCATGTGATCGGGAAAGTAGCTCGTGTCGGGAAATTTATAGGCTTTCGTGCGGCTGCGGCCGAGTTCGCGGTGAGCGATGTACTGGATGACGGCAGGATTGTTTTCCATCGGAGCGTTCTGGAGCGGGACGCTCAGGTCAATGAATTTGCGGGCCATGTCGGCGTTACCTCCTCGAATCGCGAATATGAAGAGTCGTCAAAACGGATCGTGGGCGGCAATCGTCGCCCGCCGGGTTATTTTTTTCTCCGGGTGGTGGATTTCTTTCTCACTGCTTTTTTCTTGGCCGGCGCGCCGTCTTTGAGTTTCAGTCCCTGGGGCGTTGCGGCGGCCTTTTGTCCGCGTTTCAGGTTCGGGAAAACATCGTTCCACGCGACGCGGGCGCATTGCAGCATGTAGGGCATCCCGCAGTAGGTGGACATCTGAATGATGACTTCCATGATCTCCCGTTTGGTGGCGCCGCAGTTCCATGCGGCCTGAACATGCGTCCGAAGCTGCGGGTGGGCGTTCGCCATCACGCAAGCGGCAACGGCACACAACTCGCGGGTCTTCTGGGGCAGAACGTTGCGGTCGTAAAGGCCGCCGTAGCAGAAATTCATGAAGGTTTCCATGAATTCATCGTCTGCCCACTTTGTCATGTCCTCCGCGATGCGCTCTGTGAACTCCTTGCTCCAGAGCATGGAGCCGCGCTTTAGGGCGCGGGGGGGAATTTTCGCTTTTTTCCGGGGTGCCATTGGATCTCCTTCCCGTGCAGGGCTCAAGCCGGGCAGGGGCCACTGCGCAGCATTTTGGGCGGTCCCTCAAGGACGGGATTGCCCTTTTATTTGGCTGGAAAACGACCTTTTTGCTAGCACGCGGCCGGAAGGCTGTCAATCGGAGAAGGGTGCCTGCCGAACGGAACCGGGCGATATGTGCCTTCGCCGAAACAAAACGGAAACATTGATTTCATGTATTCGCAATCAATTCGATTTCTGGCAGAAACACCCCGCGGGTATCTTCTCCTCCCAAGGTTAGAGCCAATCGGGGGCCTGGCCTTCCATCCCAGGGCATGAAAGGGTTATTGCGTTGAAAATCGGGGTTTTTGCGGATGACTTTGGAGAAACCGGTGGGGCATGTTCCGGGCGAGTGGGTCCGGATTGCGCCGCGGTATTTCAAGAAGGAGTGTTTTGATGGTGCGACGATGGATTCGGATAGGTGGCATGTTCCTTGTGGCGATGTCGCTGGCGGCAGTGTTCGTGGGTCCGCCCCCGGCGTCGGCTCAATCGGCGGCGGAGCTGGCAGAGAGAATCAAGGCGCTTGAGAGCGAGTTGAATGCGCTGAAGGGTATGCTCCAGTCCATCAGACAGGAGCAGCAGGCCCAGAAGGCTAAAGTGGAAAAACAGGAAAAGGCGATCGGCCCCATTCAGGACTTGAAGAGCACCGTCGCGGCCCTGAGCAAGCTCGAAATCAGCGGCGGCATCACGGGCATTCTTCAGAACGCAACCAACGTGGAAAGCAAGCTGGGCGGGGATGCCGCATTTGCGGAAGGTTCGTTCGACATCATCTTCACTTATAAGGCGTTCGAGAATGTGAAGTTCGTTCTCGATCTCGAGGGCATCGGCGGCAACGGCCCGAACGGCAAGCTGGCGAATCTCGGCGGGCTGAACGACGACTCGGGAACGACGAACGACAACGTGACCATCCTCGAGGCTTATGGTGAGGGTACTTTTTTCAAGGAGCGCCTCACCATCACGGCCGGCAAGATCGATCTCACCAACTATGTGGACGGCAACTCGTATGCCGGGAGCGAGACATCACAGTTTGTCTCCAGCCCGTTCGTGAACAACAGCGTACTCTCCGCTCCCGCGAACGCGCCGGGTGTCCGGGGACGGGTTGATCTCGTGCCCGGCAAGTTTTACGTCGAAACCGGCGTCATGTCGCAGGATGTCAACGGCGACGGCCAGACGACGGACGATGTGTTCGCCGATGTGTACGGCGTGTTGGAGATTGGCCTGACGCCGAAGATTTTCGGCAAACAGGGCAACTACCGGGTCTGGGGTTTCCTCGATGGTGCGGGCCGGAAGCGGGAAAAGAACACAGGCCGGTTGAAGGATTTCACGGCATCGGGCATGGGTGTGAGTTTCGATCAGGAATTAACCGATTGGCTGGGCGGTTTTTTCCGGTGGGGGACCCGGGATACCGCAAATACGCTTTACACCACCCGGCAGGCCTGGAGCGCGGGCTTCCAGCTGACCGGTTTTCTCCCGAAGAGAAAATTCGATTCGCTGGGCGTGGCCTACAACGAAATCACACCGACCAAGCGCGACTTCGGCACCGGGGCAGATGAGGAGCGTCTCATCGAGGCTTACTATCGGTTCCACTTTGCAGAGAAGTTCCACTTCTCTCCGTTTGTCCAGTTCCTGATTAACCGCAACGCCAACGACAGAAACAACGACATTACAGTTTTCGGCGCGCGGCTTCAGGTGGATTTCTAGCGGTTCCTCCCTTTCGGGGGTTTTTCCTCCTCCTTGGGGCCGGCCCTTCGGGG
>JAQBZT010000115.1 GCA_027622355.1 bacterium
CCCCCTCGAGCCCCTTCCGGCGCTCCTCCACGGGCTCGGCGATGAGAATCGCCTCGCGGGGGGCATAGCCGGAATCCATCATCCCTCGGGCCAGCGCCGCGCCCATATTGCCCCCGCCGATGATCCCGATGCGTCCTGCCGCCATGTCTGCTCCTTGCCGGAGAGTGCGAATCCGCTCTCACCCTACTGAATTTGGCGGGACGGCACAATTCCCGGCCCGAAAAGCCTGGGATACTGGGTTTCCGCGGTGTTTTAGGCCCGCCGCACCGGGGGCCGGGGGCCGAAAATCGCGGTTCCCACCCGGACGTGGGTCGCACCCTCCGCGATGGCCAGTTCAAAGTCCTTGGACATCCCCATCGAGAGGCACTGCACCTCTCCAAAACCCGCCCGGTGCGCACCATCGCGCAGCTCGCGCAAAAGCCGGAAGTGGGGCCGGCTCTCCTCGGGCGCCCCCGCCAAGGGGGGGATGCACATCAGCCCCCTGACGCGAAGGGCGGGGAGCGCGCTTGCCTTCTCCACGAGGGCGAGCATCTCCTCGGGGGAGACGCCCCCCTTCTGGGTCTCAAGGCCGGTGTTGACCTGAACGAATACCTCGAGCGGCGGCGCACCCGCCGATTCGATTCTCCGGCTCAACTCCTCCGCCAAGGCGAGCGAATCCACCGACTCGACCACATTGAACAGCCCCGGAACGAGCCGCGCCTTGTTCTTCTGGAGGGAGCCGATGAGGTGCCACCTTGCACGGCCGGCAGCCGCCTCGCCCAGCCCGGCGCGCTTGTCGCGCGCTTCCTGCACGCGGTTCTCCCCGATCACATCCACCCCCGCCGCGATGGCTTCGGCAACCCTATCGGCGGGCTGCGTCTTGCTGACCGCCACCAGCTGCACCTCGCCGGGATCGCGGCCCGCCCCTCGGGCGGCCTCCGCAATCTGCGAGCGGACTTTTTTCAGATTTTCCCGAATTGAGCCCATATCACATCCGAAAAACGCCTAGAAAACGCCGATCGCCGCCATGAGACGGCCCGTCGGCGCCCCATCCCGCCGGTAGGAGTAAAACCGCCCGGCATCCCGATAGGTACAGGGGCCCGGCGAGCCGATCTGATCCGCGGGGACACCCGCGGCCGCGATCTGCCTGCGGGCCGCCTCGTTCAGATCGAGCAGCCACTTGCCGCCTTCGGCCGGGAGGCAGAAATCCCTCCAGTCGCGGTAGCGCCGCCGGAAAGGAGGAACGCACTCCTCGCCCACCTCATACACCTCGCCGGAGATCGCGGGCCCCAGCGCGGCCACCAGGTCACCGGGCGAGCTGCCGAACCGCTCCTCCATCCGGCGCACCGTCTCGGCAAGCACCCCTTCGGCGATGCCCTGCCTTCCCGCATGAACGGCCGCCACGGCGCGCCTTTTGGGGTCCGCGAAGAGCACCGGCAGGCAATCCGCCGTCTGGACCGTCACCAGAACCCCCGGCACATCCGTCATCAATGCGTCGCCGCATCGAACCTCCGCAAAAGGATCCTTCTCGGCCGCGATCACCTCGGCGCCGTGCACCTGCTTCGCCTCGGCGATCCAGACAGGCGCCAGCCCCGAGGCGGAGAGAAAACGCCGTCTGTTCTCTGCCACCCGCTCGCGCGGTTCGCCCTCGGCGGGCCCCAGGTTGAGCGAATCGAATCGCCCCTCGCTCACCCCGCCCTGGCGGGTACTGAAAGCATGAGCGGCAAAGCCGAGGCCATCGAGCAGGGGCGAGTGGAGGATCGCCACGCCGCCCGCTTCCCGCTCCATCAAATCTCTCATGCGCGCTCCCGCCGCAAGGGGTGGCACGGTTCCGACCGGCACGGCGAAACCCATTGTTTTTACATTATAAATTCAGGCCTGCCGGCCCACAAGGCACACATCTGGGAGGTAGGGGCCAGGGGGGCCGAAGCCCCCCTGGCGGGAGCAAGTGGGGATAACCGCCAGCCCGTAAGCGAGAGGACCCCGCCCTGGAGCGGCAGCTTGTGGGTCAATCAGCCTGCTTGCGCAGGAATGTGGGCACGTCCAGATCCTCATCCTCCAGCTGATAGCTCAGGGTGCCTTCCTTCCGGTTGTTCTTGAGCCGGACATAGGCGGGCACCGAGAGCTTTTTCCCGTCGGTACCCGTGGCCTCGATCTCCGCCTTCGCCACCGCCTTCAGCGATTCGCGCCCGAAGCCGGTGGCGATGACAGTGACGCGCACCTGATCGCCGAGGGAAGGATCGATCACCGATCCGAAGATGATGTTCGCATCCTCGTGCGCAGCTTCGTGAATGAGTTCGGACGCCTCGCTCACTTCGTAGAGCGAGAGATCCTCGCCGCCACAGATGTTGATGAGAACACCGCGGGCGCCCTGTATCGTTCCCTCTTCGAGCAGGGGACTGCTGATCGCGTTCTGAGCGGCCGTAATCGCACGGTTATCGCCCACCCCCGTTCCGCTGCCCATCAGCGCCATGCCGCCCATGTCGCGCATGATGGTGCGCACGTCGGCGAAGTCGAGATTGATCAGGCCCGGGATGGTGATGAGGTCGGCGATTCCGCGGCAGGCCTGGAGGAGGACATCGTTCGCCTTCTCGAAGGCCTCGACTATCGTCGTCTTGCGTTCGACCATCCCGAGAAGCCGCTGGTTCGGTATCGTGATGAGGGTGTTCACCGCCTCGCGCAGCTCGGCGATGCCCTCTTCCGCCTGCGCCATCCGTCTGCGCCCCTCGAAGACGAATGGCTTGGTCACGACGCCGACCGTCAGCACACCGGCCTCCTTCGCGATCCGCGCGATGACCGGAGCGGCGCCGGTGCCCGTTCCGCCGCCCATGCCCGCCGTCACGAAGAGCATGTCGAGCCCCTCGACCAGCGTCGTGATCACTTCGGTGTCCTCAAGGGCGGCCTTGCGGCCCACCTCCGGGTTTCCGCCCGCGCCCAAACCCCCTGTCAATTCCGTACCGAGCTGGATTTTTTTCACGGTAAGGGATTTTTCCAGGACTTGGGCGTCCGTGTTTGCGGTGATGAACTGCACACTCTCCATGCCGGCGGTGATCATGGTGTTGACGGCGTTGCCGCCGCCGCCGCCAACACCGATGACCGCGAGCTTTGCGCGGCACGGCATCTCTTCAGCCAGTTCGAACATCATATCGCTCATCCCTTGCCTCCCTTCATTCTGGAATCCCCCAAAATTCCGTTTCCGCAACGAAACTCATTTAAAGATGTTGGACAGCACATTCCGGATTTTTTCCTTTGTCTGGCGGAAGGAACCGTTTCCCGATGCGGTAGACACCCACCTGCGGCGGCCTCGGTCTCCGTTTTGCACCGAGTACATCACCAGCCCCACGCCGGTGGAGAACATCGGTCCGTTTACCATGTCCACGAGCCCCCCGATGCCGCTCGGTACACCGAGCCGGACCGGCAGCTCGAGTACTTGCTCTGCCAGCTCAATCGCGCCGTCCATGATGCTCGATCCGCCGGTGAGGACGACGCCTGCGGGGAGAAGATCCTCCATGCCGCTTTTCTGGATTTCCCTCCGGATAAGAGTGAAAATCTCCTCCATCCGGGGCTCGATGATCTCGGCGAGCATCTGGCGGCTCAGCACACGCGGCGGGCGCCCGCCCACGCTGGGCACCTCGATCTCCTCGTCTCTCGCCATTATGTAGGCGTGGGTGCAGCCGAAATCCTGCTTGATGCGCTCGGCCTGATGCTCCGGTGTACGGAGACCGATGGCGATGTCGTGGGTGACGTGGTTCCCTCCCACCGGGATCACGGCCGAGTAGCGGAGCGATCTTCCGCTGATGACGGCCACATCCGCCGTTCCGCTACCGATGTCCACCACGGCCACCCCCAGATCGCGCTCATCGTCGGTCAGGGCGGCGAGCGAGGACGCCAGCGGCTGGAGCACCAGACGCTCCACCGTGAGCCCGGCCCGCTCCACGCTCCGCACGATATTCTGAATCGCGGGGATGGAGCCCGTGACCACGTGCACCTTGCACTCGAGGCGCACCCCGCTCATCCCCACCGGCTCGGTGATCCCTTCCTGGTCATCGACGATGTACTCCTGCGGAAGGACATGGAGAACTTCATGATCGGAGGGCATCGTCACTGCCCGTGCGGACTCCACCACCCGATCAATGTCGTCCTGACGGACTATCTTGCTCTTGATCGCCACGATTCCGTTGCTGTTGAAGCTCCGGATGTGGCTCCCCGCCACGCCGACAAACGCCGACCGGATGGGCGTGCCACTGATAAATTCTGCTTCTTCGACCGCGGCCTGGATCGAATCCACCGTTTGGTCAATGTTCACCACCGCTCCGCGGCTCAGACCCTTCGACGGATGCTTCCCGAGACCAACGATCTCGATCGAGCCATCATCGTTCACCTCCGCCACCACTACGCATATCTTCGAGGTGCCGATATCGAGGCCCACCACTACGTCGGCCTTTCTGCTCATCCTCTCAACCCTCCCTCCTTTTCCAGGGGGCGGACAACAATTCGCCCTGGAAATGTCAGATCCAATTCGAATTTTTTCGTAAACCTGGCGGTCTGATCCTGAAATATCCGGATCGCCAGAAGACCCAGCCGTTCCACCTGGGCGCCCATCCCCTCATCACGCACCAGAAGGTGAACATTTCCGCCGAGCGCCCGGACGCGGATGCGCCCGTCCTCGGGCTGTGCTACCGAGATGCAGCTTTTCCGAAGCACCGGGATGGCGCCGATGAGCGCCGCGGCCTGCATCGCGCGCCGAAATCCGCTGCCCGCGATGCGATCCCCGGGTGCGCCGCCGCCCTTCTCGAAGCCCTCGATAAACGGCAGGCAGCCCTCCTTCATCGCCGGCACCGTGCCGAGGATCACCCCTTCCCGGTCCACGCCGATCATCCCCTCGCGCCGGATCAGCGCCGCCGGCAGACGCTCTTCGATCTCCATGTAGAGCGCGTGCGGAATCCGTCTTCGCACCACCGCGCGGCGGACCCAGGGATGGGATTCGAGCTGCCGGCGGACGCGCTCCAGATCCACCTCGAACAAATTGACATCCGCCGAGAGCGCCGCTCGCCGGATGAGTTCCTCGGGCGAGAGGGCGCGGTAGCCGGACACCACCACCTCCCCGAGGGCGAAAAACCGGCTCGAGCGCACCCACTTGACGGCATGGCCGCTCAAAAGAAGCACCTCCACGAACACCAGCAGGCCGATGGCGCTCCGGAGCCACGCACGGGACGCGCCGCGCTGGCGTCCAGCGGTCTTTTTCCGCTTCTTCTCCGAAACCGGCGCGACCGCCTGCAGCCGGAGGCGAACGGAAGCGCTCCGATCCTTTCGTCCTTCACCCTGCCATCTCATGAAGCGCTCTCCCCGATCATTTTCAGCTCCAACCGCAGTTCGATGCCGGTCTGGGTCTTCACCTCGCCGCGCACCTCCTCGATGAGGGCCAGCACATCCGCCGCCGTCGCGCCGCCCGCGTTCACCAGAAAATTGGCGTGCACCTGGCTCACCTCGGCGCCGCCCACGCGCCGCCCCTTGAGCCCCGCCGCCTCGATGATCCGGCCCGCATGATCCCCGGGCGGATTCCGGAAGATGGAGCCCGCGCAGGGCACTCCGGAGGGCTGCCGATCCTTCCGGTACTCGGCATTCCTCTGAACAAGCGTCATCAACGACTCGGGGTCCGCGCGGCGGAGGCGGAAGCGGACGCCCACGACAATGCCCGGCTCGGGGAGCCGTGCTTCGCGGTAGGCGAACGCCAGCGCCCCGGCCGGGAGGCGCTCCGCCTCGCCCGCCCGCAGGCGGATCCAGCGGATGCTCTCGACCGACTCGCCCATGTAGCGCTCCGAGGTGCCCGCGTTCATGGCGAGCGCGCCGCCGATCGTTCCCGGAACACCGATTAGCGCTTCCAGTCCGGAGAGCCATCTTTCGGCCGCGAAACGGGCCAGCTGCGGACTCTTCACCCCGGCCTCGGCCTCGAGAAGAATGACACCCTCTTCCTCGGGCGAGAGGGTAAACTCCCGAAAGCCCCGCGCGAGGGAGATCACCATGCCGCGCACCCCGCCATCGAGCACCAGGGTGTTGGCCCCCGCCCCCAGGAGGGTGATCGGTATCTCTTCCGCCCGGCAGACTTCAAGCACTTCCACCAATTCCCTCTCGTTTCGGGGCAGCGCGATGGCGTCCGCCGGCCCGCCGATCTGGAAGGTGTTGAATTCCGAGAGCGGCGCGCAAAAACGGATTTCGCACGCAAGCCCGATAAACTTTTCCTCCAACGGCGTCACTTCGGTTCCTCCATGAGTGCCCATGTTCATCCCGCCTTTTCTCCTTCACCCTCGCGCGCCTCCAGAATCTCGAGCAGCGCCCTTCCCGCCTTCCAGACATCACCCGCCCCCAGCGTGAACACCATGTCGCCGGGCGCCGCCATCTCGCCGAGCCGCTTCACGGCGGCATCCAGATCGGCCACCTCCTCGCAGCTGCGGTGGCCGTGCGCCCGTACACCCTCGGCAATCCCGCCGGCGGTGACGCCCGCGATGGGTTTCTCCCCCGCGGCGTAGATCGGCGCCACCAGCAGAGCGTCCGCGTCGTAAAAAGCGGTGTGAAAGGCCTCCCCGAGATGTTGCGTCCGCGTATAGCGGTGGGGCTGAAAGAGAACGACCAGCCTTCGATCGAGCGCGCTCTCGCGCGCGGCGCGCAGGGTGGCGCGAATCTCCTCGGGGTGGTGACCGTAATCGTCCATCACCACAACCCCGCCTGCCTCGCCGATTCGCTCGAAGCGCCGCCCGATGCCGGCGAACCCGCGGAGCCCCTTCTGGATATCCGCAAAGGACACATCGAGCTCGGTCGCCACCGCGACCGCAGCCAGCGCGTTGTCGGCGTTGTGGCGGCCGGGAATGCCCAGGCGGATCTCGCCGAGGCGCTTCCCGCCCCGGCGCACCGCGAAGACGCTCTCGCCCGCCTCGTAGCGGAACTCCTCGCCCACATAGTCGGCCTGGCCGCCGAATCCGTAGGTAAAAAAGCGCTTCTCCAGCCGCGGGATGAGCTCCTGCACGGCCGGATGATCGAGACAGAGCACCGAAAAACCGTAGAAAGGCACCTTGTTCACGAACTCGAGGAAGGACGCCTTGAGCGTCTCGTAGTCGCCATAAAACTCCATGTGCTCCTCGTCGATGTTCGTCACCACCGCGATCGTCGGCATGAGCCGCAGGAACGAGCCGTCGCTCTCATCCGCCTCGGCCACCAGGTACTCCCCCTCGCCGAGGCGCGCGTTCGCGCCCAGCGCGTTGAGCCTCCCGCCCACCACCACCGTGGGATCGAGCCCTGCCTCGGCCAGCACCGCGGCGATAAAAGAAGTCGTCGTTGTCTTTCCGTGCGTCCCGGCCACGGCGATGCTGTATTTCATCCGCATCAGCTCGGCCAGCATCTCCGCCCGCCGGATGACGGGAAGCTTCCGCCGCCGCGCCTCGGCCACCTCCGGGTTCTCGAGCGTCACCGCCGAGCTGTACACCACCACATCCGCGCCCTCGATGTTCTCCGCCCGATGGGTGTTCGCCACCTGGGCGCCGAACCGCCGCAGGCGGAACACCGCGTCGTTCTGCGAAAGATCGGAGCCGCTCACCTCGTAGCCCAGGTTGAGCAGCACCTCGGCGATGCCGCACATCCCGGTACCGCCGATGCCGACGAAATGAATCCGTCTGGCATGGCGCAGCATCGGATGAGTACTTCCCGCCTGTGCAATCACCTCTTCAGGCTCCTCTGCAACTAGGCCGCCCACGCGACCTCGTGGCACAAACCGGCCACCGCACCGGAGGCATCCCCCGCGGCCACCTCGCCCGCCCTGCGCGCCATCTCCGCGAGCGCGCCCCGATCCGCCTCCAGTTCGCGCAACTGCCCGGCCATTGCCCCGGCCGTCAGCACGGGCTGGAGAATCATCCGGGCGGCCCCCAGCTCCACCAGATAGCGGGCGTTGCCCTCCTGGTGGCCGTGGGTCGCGGTCGGCAGCGGGATCAGGACGGCCGGAAGGGCCGACGCGCCCAGTTCGCCCACCGTCATGGCACCGGCCCTCGAGATGGCCAGATGCGCCCAGCCGTAGCGCTCGGGCATGTCGTAGAAAAAGGGCGCCACCTCGGCCTCCGCGCCCGCCGACTCATATGCCGCGCGGACCGCCTCGAAGTCCGCCTCGCCGGTCTGGTGCACAAAACGCAGGCGGCCGATTAAATCTCCCAGAAGCGGCAGAGCCTCCATCACCGCCTGGTTGATGGCATGAGCGCCCTGGCTTCCCCCGAAGATGAGCACCCGCAGAGGGCCGCTCCAGAAATCGGCGGAGCGCTGCCCGGCCCGGGCGATGTTTTCCCGGAGGGGAAGCCCCGTTGCCCGGACTTTTTCGCGATCGAAATAGGGCGCCGCCGCCGGGAAGG
>JAQBZT010000116.1 GCA_027622355.1 bacterium
ACCATGACAAAGTAAAACTGTGTTTTCCTCGGAGAACTTGCGTTTACCCTTGGGTCGTTTTTCGCGCACCTCAATCTTTACATCCGGGTCGAGAGAGTCAATCAAATAATCTTTCTGGATGGTCTCGGATTTTTTCATCTTGGCTCCGTATAGATACTCGTCCCATATCCGAAATAGAACCTAAGTAATACTCTTTTTTGCTGACTATTACCTAGTTTATGCTTGCCCCAAAGGCCTGTTATAGAAATATATAGCTGCTTGATTTGGAATTCGCCATGCACAGGTTGAACACGACGGTGGCGAGGACGGCTTCATCGCCGGAGACTAGAGAACGAAGCGAGGTCATGACGGACTCCTTGGAATGAAGGTCGAATGTGATCTGCTAAGTTTAAGGTGCCGGGCAGCGGTGGCCAGGGTTGAATCTCCCAATTGTTGAGGAGCACACCCCCCGGCCTGGGGAACATGTTTGAACGCTACGGCTAGGCGCCCAGTTTCTCCCGAATCCAGTCCTGCATGTAGGGGAGTCCTATCGACAGGTAGTCGTTTTGGCAGTGCTGCGCGCCTCCGGTCTTCTGGGTGTAGACCTTCATGGATTTGTCCTTCGAGCCAACTGCCTTGTAGAGCGCTTTGGCGTCGCGCAACGGAATCTGCCGGTCGTCCTCCCCGTGGGTCAATAAGAAGGGGCAGCGCATCTTCTGGACCACGCCATCGAGGCGGAAGTTTTCGAGCTTTTGGAGGACCTCCTCCTGAGATTTCACGTTGAGGACCCAGTAGATGTATTCGGTCGGCACCCCCTGGGCGGCCTTCCCCGCCGAATCGAAGCGACCCTTCCAGGTGTCCCGGTAGTCCCAGGTGGCGCCCCAGGCGACGCAGGCCTTGTAGCGCTTGTCCATGCTGGCGCACCGGGGGGCATAGTAGCCGCCAAGGCTAACCGCCATAATCCCGATTTTCTTGGCGTTCACGTCCTTACGTGATTCAAGATAGTCGATGGCGGCCGAACCCGCAGCCTCGTAGTCGTAGCGGAGGTAGCTCTTGTGAAATCGGATAGCCTCTCCCGTGCCGGGACCGTCCACGAACAGGCAACTCATCCCCCGGCGGATCAGGCCGTCTGCGGCGCGAATGAACACGATTTCCTTGGAGGTGTCGAGCCCGTCGAAGAGGACGACGACGGGGGGCCTGGCCTTCCGGGTGTTCTCGGCGTGGACGAAGTAGGCGGGAAGCTTTTCGCCGTCGTGGGTGGTGATCGTGACGTGTTCAGTCCTCGGGCGGTCGGTCAGGCGGAGGTAGCGGTGGAAGCAGTCGATCGAGGTCCGGAAGGCACTGAGGGATTTTCTGTCCTTGGGCTGGCGAAACCGGTCGCCGATTTGGTAGTAGAGGCAGGCCCGCTTGTAGTGGGCGGCGGCGGAGAGAAGGTTCCCGTTTTTCTCTTCGCCTATCCCCATGGCGCGGACCCGGCCGCCCATTTTTGTCCACTCGCTGAACCAGAGCTCATCGTCGCCGAGCTTTTTCGAAAGCGCCCGGCCGACTCGATCCACCTCGCCGATATCGGAGCCCCCCCACTGGGCCGCCGAGATGAGCATGCAGATCGAGGCGGACCATCGGTAGTCAGTCGGGAAGTAGGTGAACCAAGTGGCTTTACCTGTGGCTTTGACTGGCGGCATGCGTTTTCCTCCTCTGTGCTCCGCAAAAATTCGATCCCACGTAAAATGAACGCTTTAGCATGGTCGCACTATTGGTCGGCCGTGTGGCAAAATTCAGCCCATGCCCAAACTCAAAAGTGTCTTTCAGGTAGCCACAGACCTCATTTCGCTTTTCATTCTCTTCTTTCGGCCGCGGGGCTACCTGGCCGCAGAGAACCCGTCCTGTCCAAAAACTCGACCGAACCGAGGGTGAGGTAGATTTCCCTGATAATTCCCTGTCCCTGGCGCATTCCTGATCAAGCGCGAATCGGTGTGTGAAACAGTCCCCGGCAATGTGCCAGCCATGCAAAATTTCTTAAATCCGCCTGAGTAGGCAGTCCCTTCCCGCCGGCATCATCGGGAGTCTTCAAATCCAGCGCCCGATGAACCCGGTGGGCATTGTAGTAATCCTTGAACTCTCCCAGTTTCTCTTCCAGATCGCGTTTGTTCCAGAAGAGCATCTGATCCAAGTATTCCCGCCGAATCGTGCCGATGAGTTTTTCGGTAAAAAAGAAATCGGCACATGGGGAACGGTTTTGATCCCCTCGATTTCCCGAATACGTAATTGGCCTGCCATTGATGATATCTGAACAAGGAATCATGATCCGAGCTGAGATAGCGCGGGGCGCCTCTGCCAGCGGTCGCCTGATGGAACATCCGGCAGCGCGCCGGGCCATCGACATCGCCTGCGTGGATACCCAAGCCGATGGTTCTCCTTGTGAACTGGTCCATGACGAGAAGAACCCTTGGGACCGGGCTTGCCCCTTCTTTTGGAGGAGTAGAGCAGGCGGTATTTGTGCTTCTTCAGTGCCCGGTGAAAACCCAAGATCGTCGATGGTTTTAGAATGATGGCAGACCGCCGAGTGCGTCGTTCACCAAGGAAACTCCCTAGTAAACCGATATAGAGGCGATCGAAAGGAGTAAGATTGGGCGCCCGGTGCCTGGAGCGGCTGATGATGAGAAGCTGCTGTTTCAGGAGGAGATTTTCAGCAATGAGTGCTTTCCTCCCGCCCGGTCTGAGCAGCTTGGCAAATGTGGCCAGGATGTGGGCGGAAAGCAGGAAAATATGTTTCATGGCGGGGGAGCTTAGGGAGAAGGGTTCTTGGGGGCAAGGCGACGAAAGACCTGAATTCAGGCTAAACTTATCAATTCGCCATGCACAGGATTCATCAACTACTATTCATAGACATTCTCAACGGTCCGTCGCGTGATAACACCGTTCGCCAAGTCAAGGCGCACCGCTTCTTTTGGTCGTTTCTTCGGATTTCCATACCCCCCTCCGCCTGGAAGCCTGAGAGTAAGAATGTCTGCCAGGTTCAGCCAGAAGGTGCGGCCCGAGGGAATGGGTTTTCCGTTCAGGAGAATATCCCCGGGAGCTCCTGGCCCTCCGCCAGCCATCCCCTCGGGAGGGAAATCCCCCCGCCGGTAGACCAATGCGACGCGCCCAGGGGTATTCGCCAGCATCTGGAAGCTGACCTCTTGGCCCGCTCCGCCGCGGTATCGCCCCGCCCCCCCGCCGTCCGGCCGGATCGCCTGGCTCAGGACCCGGAGCGGGAATTCACGTTCCATAATTTCAGCTGGGATGCAGGAAATATTCGTCGGGAAAGAAAGGTTCGCCAAACCGTCCGACATGGGGTTGGCCCCCTGCCCGCCCGCGAAGAAGAAGATACCCGAGTATGGCTTTCCGTTATCGTCCGCTCCGCTCAGGACAAATCCCGAGAAAGGAAAGCCGGCTTCGCCGGGAATCCGCTCCGGGATGACGGAGGCGAGCGCCTTATATACCGCCGCTGGAAGGTAGTGGCCCGCTGAGGCGCGCGCCGCCACCGCGGAGGGGCGCTGCGCATTCAGATAGGAGCCGGGCGGGGCGTACACCGTGATGGGCCGGAAGGCCCCCTGATTGTTGGGCACCTCCGGAGAGAGGAGGCACTTTAGTCCGTAGCAGGTGTATGCAAACGTGTAATTCATGACCGCGTTGAGGGAGGTGCGGGTCTGAGGAGAGGAGCCGGTATAGTCCACTCGGAGCTTCGACCCCTTCACGGTCAGCGCAATACATAGGGTGAGGGGTTTCCCCGGTTCGTAGCTTTCCACCATCATCTCAGCGCGGTAGGTTCCGTCGGGAATCTCCCGGATGCCTTTCCGCATGGCCATTTCAGAACGATTCTTCACCTCCATACCTATGGTGGCCAGATCCTTCAGGTGGTGCTCGTCCAGCAACTCTCCAACCCGGGTTTCGATCTGGGCACAGGCCCCTAGCAGGGCCCGGACATCTCCCATCACCTGCTCGGGAACCCGAACATTGTTCTCGATAAGCTCAACCACAAAGGGATTCCACTTCCCCGCTTCGATGAGCTTTACCGGTGGGATGAAAAGCCCCTCCTCATGGACGTCGCGGCTGTCCGGGCTGCGGTAGCGTCCGCCGATGTCCGTCATGTGGGCGATGGCGCCGGCAAATCCGATGAGCCGCTCCCCCCGGAATAGCGGAACGGCCATCGTGATGTCGGGCAGGTGGCCGGTGCACAGCCACGGATCGTTCGTGACGATGACGTCTCCTTCCTGCAGGGAAGAAGGCGGGAAGCGCTTCAGGAAGCCCTTCACCGAGATCGGGAGAGTCCCGATGAAGCTGGGGATGCTCCGGCCGGACTGGGCAAGACCGTCCCCCTCGGCGTCCAACACCATGCAGGCGTAGTCGTGGTTCTCCCGGACGATGGTGGAGAAGGAAGAACGTTGGAGAATGCCCGCCGCCTCATCGCAAATGGCAATGAGGCGGCTCCAGACAATTTCAAGCGTAAAAGGATCAATTCTCTTCTTCGAGGTCTGCTTCGTTGAGCGCGCCATGCCAATTCCTTTTATGATTTGAGACGGATGACAAGGTTCCCGTGGGAGTCCACGCTGAATTTTCCGGATTTACCGATCAAGGTCGTACTCTCGCGCTCCTCGACGAGGGCGGGTCCGCGGTATTCCCTGGCGGTGGCCAAGCTGTAACGGGAGTAAACGTCCGCATTACAATATCCTCCCGCTTCTCTCAGATAGATCCGGCGTTTTCCGATAAGACCTGCTTTCCCTTCCCCATGCGCACCGCCGGTGTGCTGCCAGTTGAGCCGAAGAGACGGGCGGGGACCACGGGCGGAAAGACGAAGATTCACCATCTCCAACGTGACGTTGTCCACCGACCGTCCATAGAGCTTTTGGTATTCCCGCCAGAAGGCGCGCCGAATGGCGGGGATGCTTTTGGCGCTCAGGGCGCCGACCGGGAGGGGAACACGGATCTCGTAACCCTGTCCGACGTAGCGGATGTCGGCCGAGTAAGCCAGGACAATTTGCTTTTCCGGAACCCCGGCGAGCTTGAGATAACTCTTCGCTTCTTTCGAAAGGTCCGCCTGGGACTTCCGAAAGCGTTTCCAATCGAGTTCATCCACGAGACCGTAGTGGGTCTGGACGAGATCAAAGGCCATTGGGGCGGTGAGCTGGCCCAGGGAAGAAATCACTCCGGCACCCGCAGGGCAGATCAGTTCACGGATGCCCAGCTTCGCAGCCACGGAATAGGCGTGCAGCGGACCCGCCCCTCCAAAAGCCATCAAACTGAACCTACGCGGATCCTCCCCCTGCTCGGCGATGTGTACGCGTGCCGCGTCGGCCATGTTTTCGCTGACCAGGTCACAGATCCCCGCCGCGGCCTCTTCAAGGGTCACTTTGAGGGGGACAGCGCAATGCTCGTTGATGGCCCGCCGGGAAGCGTTTTCGTCCAGCGCCATGTCCCCGCCCAGGAAATAATTGGGGTTCAGATAGCCCAAGACGAGGTTTGCGTCCGTGACGGTGGGAAGCGTCCCACCCTGGGAATAGCAGGCCGGGCCCGGATTCGCCCCGGAACTGTCGGGCCCCACTTTCAGCAAGCCCAAATCGTCGAGCCGGGCAATGCTCCCCCCGCCCGCACCAATCTCAATGAGTTCAATGGCCGGAATGCGGAGGGGGAAGCCGGAACCCCGCTTGAACCGCCTTACACGAGCCACCTCAAATTCCCGTGCAACGGCCGGTTCACCATTTTGAATGAGGCAGAGCTTGGCCGTCGTCCCTCCCATGTCAAACGAGAGGAGATCCGGTCGCCCGATCAGCCGGCCGAGTGCGCCCGCCGCGAGAACTCCTGCTGCTGGCCCCGACTCAATGATCCGGACAGGAAACACCTTGGCTGCCTCGGCCGCCCGCGCGATCCCCCCGTGGGAGAGCATGACGAAAAGCTCGCCCCGGAACCCTTCTTTCCCGAGGCCCCCGGCGAGCCGATCCAAATAGTTCTCCACAAGCGGCTTTACGTAGGCATCGATCGTGGTGGTGACGGTCCGCTCAAACTCTCTCGCCTCAGCGGAAACCTGAGAGGAAAGGCTGACGCTGATACCAGGCGCCGCCTTCGAGATAATCTGCGCCGCTTTCCGCTCGTGTTCCGGATTTGCATAGGAGTGCAAGAAGGAAACCGCGATCGACTTGACACCAGCGCGCTTCAGTTTACGGGCGGCGGCATCGATTTCATCTTCCGCAAGGGGAGCAATCGTCTTGCCAGAAGGATCAATCCGCCCGCCCACCTCGTAGCGCAAGGCCCGAGGAATTAATGGCTCGGGAAAAGCAATGTACAGATCGTAAATGTCGTACCTGAGACCCGTTCCAAGCTCGAGCACATCCCGAAATCCCTTCGTCGTGATCAGGCCAGTGAGTGGCCCCTTGCGCTCGATGACGGCATTGGTGGCCACCGTGGTGGCGTGGATCACCGCGCGGATCCGGTCGGAGGAAATACTTCCTTTCGCCAGGAGGCTCCGAAACCCTTTCAGGGCCCCCAGCGATGGGTCCTCGGGAGTGGACAAAACCTTCTCAGCATAGAGGGTTCCTTTTCCCTCCCGCCAAAGGGTGAGGTCGGTGAAGGTGCCGCCGATATCGATGCCCACCAGCCAATCACCGCCTCTGGTGAACAAGCGGTGTTTGGTCTTTTCAATTTTCGATCTAGGCAAATCCTTTACTCCTTACGGAAGGTTATCCAACTCCGCCGGAACTCCATCAAAAAAGATCAAAACCACACACTGGTGCCGGTCATCCGGGAGACTGGGCACGTTCATCCACGGCGATCACCGGAGCCGATTTCCGCCGCATCCACTGTGAACGCAGAGCGATCAAGGCGATTGCCAGCCCGGCGAGGTCCGTCACCCACCCGGGCATGATGAGCACCAAAGCGCCCGTCAAAAGGAGCAGGCGCTCCGGCAGGTTGCAATGGGTGAGAAAATATCCCGTCAATGCAGCAGAAAGGAAGATGCTTCCTACAACGGCGGTGGCGACCACAAAAATCACTTCGGGCCAGGAAGCCTGCATAATGAGAGAGGGTGAATATACAAACATAAATGGAAGAATGAAGCCGGGAATCCCGAGGCGGAAAGCGAGGAATCCTGTCAGAAAGGGATCGGATCTCGCGATTCCGGCGGCGGCGTAAGCCGCCAGAGCGAACGGCGGGGTGATGTTGGAAATGACTCCGAAATACAGGATAAACAGGTGGCCCGCGATCGGGAGGACGCCCATTTCCTCCAAAGCGGGCCCCACGATGAGAGCCGGGATCAAATACGAGGCGGTGACCGGCAGACCCATCCCCAACACCAGGCAGGTGATCATCGTCAAGACCAACAGGATGAATATCTCGCCTCCCGCCAACTTCACCATAATCGAAGAGAGCCGGAGTCCGATCCCTGTTAGGTTGATGGTGCCCAGAATGATGCCTGAGGCGGCGCAGGCGGCCACGACCGGAAGTGAGGCGAGGGCGCCGTCGCGAAGCGTGGTCCAAAGCCGCTTGATGCTCATCCGTGTCTCGCGCCGAACCATTCCGACAGCCACAGCGGACCAGAGCGTCCAAAAGGCGGAAAGCGTCGGCGAATATCCATGCACACCCATGAGATAAACGAGGGTTAGCGGAGGAATTAAATAGTACGAACGGTGGCGGAGGAGATACGAAAAATGAGGGATTTTATCCGGCTCTAGGCCGCGCAGACCCACACGGCCCGCTTCGAAATCTACCGAGAAGAAAATGGCCACGTAATAGAGGATAGCCGGAATGAGGGCCGCAACGACTACGGTGAAATATGAAATCTCCAGAAGCTCGGCCATCAGGAAAGCGGCGGCACCCATGATGGGCGGCATGATCTGTCCCCCAGACGAGGCAACCGCTTCGACGGCCCCGGCAAAGATGGGCCGATAGCCGATGCTCTTCATTAAGGGAATCGTGAAGGAGCCGGTGCCTACCACGTTGGCCACGGCGCTGCCCGAGATGCTCCCGAAAAAGCCGCTCGCAACGACGGCCACTTTGGCCGGACCTCCACGAACGCGGCCGAAAAGAGAAAGCGCCAGATCAATGAAAAATTGACCTGAACCCGTTTCCTTTAAAAAGGCGCCCAAGAGAATGAAATTGAAGACCAGAGTAGCGGAGATCCTCATCGGAAGACCGTAAATTCCTTCCTGCGTCAAATAGAGCTGGGTGAAGATCCGCTTAAAAGTGAAGCCTCGATGGGCGAACAGATCCGATAGATGATTTCCCAGGTTGGCGTACAAAAGGAAAGCCACGCAGATGGCAGGGAGAGCCCAGCCCGTGGTCCGACGGGTCGCCTCGAGGACGATGAGGATGGCCGCTCCACTCATTACGACTTCAAA
>JAQBZT010000117.1 GCA_027622355.1 bacterium
TTCCGCCCAATTCGGCGCCGGAAAATGATTCGGCGTTGACCCGGAAAACGAGGTCTGACTTTTTGCCGGGATTCCGCTTTTCGAACAGCGCCACCCTTTCGGCCAAGACCTGCTTGGAGGCGCTACCCTTCATGAAGCTCTGCGTAGTTTCTTCGATCTTGAACTTGTCCTTGTTCGGGCCCGTCGTCAGGATGTCGTAAAAATGGAGCTCCGGCCTCAAAGCCGCCAGGCCCTCGGACCGCGTTTCCTGAACAATCTGATTGATGATGTTGCTCAGGAAAACGAACAGGCGGATACCGTAATATGTCCATGATTTGCGCGGCAGGACGGTCGCGTAGGTGCCGCCCATTTCATCTGAAATATAGATGTGGGTATTGACCCCGTCATCGAAAGCGAACACCTGGATGGAGTTGAGTTCAAAACAGGAGTTCAGCGCCTGCTGGTGCAAGAGTTTCGTTGGCGAAGAGCCGACACTCAACTCGTGGTTCAGCATTTCGCCGTGTTCGCGTTTTTGGAAAAAGAGGTCAAAGTTGTGGTATTGGCCGAGCAAAAGTTTCTCGCCGTTCCAGGTGAAGGAGGCGATGGCGCGCTCTCCATGGAATACATAAGTGCGCATCGTTTGCGGGGGCAAGGGAGTGCCCCAGAAGAATTCGTGGGCTTCTCGGATGCTGTGATCGAAGTCAGCGTAAATCTGCCGGTTTCCGACCCCGGTTTTTCCCGTCGGGATGTAGATCTTGAGCGTCTCGTCCAAGTTGGCGGTTACCGCGGAAAGGTGCTTCAGGCACGCCTCCAGGGCGCGTACTTGGTTCATCTCGCCCTCGGGTTGCTCGTAGAAGAACTCTCCCCACGAGGTGTGCGAGAGGATGTCGATGCTCTGGACGTGCTCTTCCATCTTGTTGGCTTCCAGATTCAGGATGACGAAAATTTTCTCATTTTGCGCCTCCTGGAGAAGCACTTCGTTCGAAAGATGGCCCACGTCCACCTGCGGGAAAAAGGAAATCATGGACTGGAGCATGTCCTGAAATTCGGCGGTCGTTATCGGGGATTCTTTCGATGCCATGGAAGTATGCGTGTTCTTCGTCCAGACGCCGTTGATCACCAGCCAGAGAAGAAGCTCGGGCAACTTGAAGGTCTGCTTTAAAAGACGGTCCTTGGAGCTCTCCTTTTCGAGCTCGTTGGAGGAGCGCGCGCCCCGGTAAACCTGCCAGAGGCCGGTTCTTTTCTGCGGGTTCCGGATGTACCGGAAGGTCAGCTCATGTTGGAAAAGGCTGTCCTCAAAGCTCTTGGGAAGAAAGACGACCTTGTTTTCTTTTTTGGAGTAGAAGGTGAACAGCTTTCGCCCGAGGACAGTCAGGTCGGTCGGGTTGATTTGTACTTCCTTCATGGCGCCGGACTGGGAGAGGCGCTTGTAGGAGTCCAAAATAAAGCTGTTCACCTGGTTGCCCAGCGCCAGGTTTTTGTCGAAAGGCCATTCCTTGTAGCTGTTCAGATCGAGGATGTCGGCGTCTTCCCCCCCCCCCCCGCCGATGAGTTCGGCGAGCATGTCCTTTTTGGAGGATTTGGCGCGCTGTGGATCGTTGATTCCCTTGATGGTTTCCCCCACCTTGAGATAGAAGCACTTCCGGAGGATGTTCTGAAGATCTTCGCGTTCTTGCTTTTTGTAGTAATCGAGTATCCGGTTGAACATCAGGAGATAGCCGTCGAGCTGGTGGCGCTGGGGATGGTCGTCGAGATGAGTTCCGCCCCCGAGCGAGTCTTTCTTTTCGCCGTCGGCGGCCTGGGCGGCCAGCTCGAAGATAGTATGCTTCAGTTGATCGCAAAGAAGGCCCAGGTCGGACTTCGAATCCATGTAGTCTTCGATCAGCGCCATCTTCATGGCGGACTTGAAGGGGCTGCCCAGGGCTTTGTTGAGCTGCCAGAGAGCGGCCCCGAAAGCTTCTTTCATGGTAATCCGCTGTGCGTTGCCCAGGTCGATGAACTTCTTCATGTCGAAAAGCTGGTAGTTCGTCGCACCCACCTCCCGAAGGTTTTCGTACTCCTCGTCGGAGATGAAGGGAGGCATCGCTACCCAAAGAGGCGGCTTCCCGGCGAAAACGGTGTGTGTACGGTAGAACTCCTCTTTGAGGAGCTTTCCCAGGGCGGAGCCGGCACTCTCGGAATCCGAGGAGCCGAAGCGGTTCTCGCGAGCATCGTCAATATTGGTGACGAAAAAATGTGTTTCGAAGTGATTGTCGTCCGCCCACTCTTCAATGGCCTTCAGCTTGAAGTCCAGGGCGCTCAGCTGCCCCTCGGTGAAATCTGCCTTGTTGATGCAGACCCAGATGTCGAAATCGCTTTTGGCGGTTTGGGCGATGGTCGCGAGGCTCCCCATCGCGGACAGGGAATGGATCGTTGCGTCCCCCTGCTTCTGAGCGAGCAGGCGCGGGTTATCCGTGAGTCCGCTGAAATACTGGCCAAGCAATTTGAGCAGATGCTGATCGACGCGGAAGCCCATGATGCCGGCGCAGACATCATCCGGATTTTTGATGAAACCGGGGAGCTCTGGAGTGTTGAGATGCACCAGGGCAGGGAGCATTTGAAAGATATTTCTGTCGAGATCGCCGAGTTTCGAGGATATGGCTGAGAGCTTGCGCTGGTTGTAGTCCGCAAACGCTTTGGCCTGCCTCGACATCGCGACGAGGGTGTCGTAGTTCGGAAGGGTGTTGTCCGGAGCGCTGGCTTCGCCTTCTTCCGAATCGAATTCGTCGTCGTCTTTTTTCTTGCCGAACAGTCCTTTAAATATCATCTTCCTACCAACTCCCGCGGGGGATGAGGAAAGCGCGCAGAGCCCTAGAGCTCATACGTTTTTCCCTGTTCAATTTGGCATATCCGCGGTTCTTTGAGCGCGGCGAGATCGGCCCGGATTTCTTCCGAGAATCGGATCTTTTCATGATAAAGGTAAATTGGAACATCCCGGGGCATTTTTACAAGTTCTTTTTTGAGCAAGTCCGGGGTCAGGTGCTTCGATACGTTGGCGATGCCTTCCAGGCGGTTGGGAAACGAAACTTCGGTCAGGATGGCCTTCAGGTTTTCCGTTTGGCGCGCGATCTTCCAAATTTTCTCGGTGGGCCCCGTGTCGCCGCTGAAGAGCAGGGCGCCCGTATCGTCCTGGAACAGATAGCCGACCGCCACCGGGTCGTGATTGACGGTGTAGGCGGAAAAATCAATGCCGTCCACGCGGGTTATTTCTCCCTCCTGAATGGCCACCATCTTCAGGACGGGGGCATTCCCATCGGAAATGACGGTGAAGTCAGGCCAGATGATGTCGTTCAGGAGAAATTTCTGGATGGCGTCGAGCACCTTCGATACACTGAAAATCCGAAGGGATTCTTTCCTTGTGCCGAAGATATTGTCTGCGATGAATGGAATTTCGCCGATATGGTCCAGGTGGGGATGGGTGATGACGATGGCGGAGAGCTGGGACAGGTCCTGGGCGCACAGCAGCGAAGCCGCAGAGCCGGCGTCTACCAGCAGCTTCCCGTTCAAAAGGAATGAGGTGAGGTGTGCGCCCGGTTCTTTGGAACCGTAGCAGCCCAAAGCTTGCAGACGGATAAAATGTCCCTCCTGCAATACATGGAATTTGACTTGAGTAAAAGCTCAAAACTATTTGTAACACAATCTGTTAAAGAGAGAAAGTTAGTTATTGGGTGGAAGAAATCGCTAGAGGGCTTCCCAACGGCCGCTTTTGGCTCTTCTCCTGCGGCCGAAGTCGCTCATCGCGCGAAGCGATTCTCCCGAAAAAACGGGTCCATCCACGCACACCCGCCATCCCGAACAGGTGCACTGCCCGCAAAGGCCCACCGCGCACTTCATATACCGCTCGATCGCGAAAAAGGATCGCGCCGGGGGAAGCTGTGCGAGACAGGCGGTCATCATGCGCTCAGGGCCGCAGACTGCGTAGCTTTTCCCCTCCACGGGCAGGAGATCGGTGACCAGGCCGCGGACGCCCAGCGAGTCGTCCTCGGTGGCGACGTGGACGGGGCCCAGCTTTTGGAATTCATCGTGGAAGAGAATTTCATCGGCCGTTCGGCCCCCGAGAATAAAGGTGGGTTCCCGGCATGCGAGCGCCAGAAGGCGAAGTTCGGCGATTCCCACGCCTCCGCCGATGAGAACCGGCTTTTCGAGTGCGGGATAGCCCCGGCCCAAGGGGCCGCGGAGGCCGATAACCTCGCCCGCTTCCAGTTCTGTCAACTGCTCCGTGAACCCGCCGGCGCGCTTCACGGTGATGGCGTTGGGGTAGGAGAGGGTGAAGGGTTTTTCGTCCCGGCCCGGAAGCCAGACCATGACGAACTGCCCGGGGCTGCACGCGATCTCCGCATCGAAAAAGAGGGTGTGCGTCCACGCGCTCTCGCGCCGGTTTTCCGTGATGCGCGCCATTTTACGCATGTGCGGGGTTCGCCTCCCTGTTTCGGTGGCTCGCACCCACGATCGACTCAAAAGGAGCGCCGCGGAGAAATTCCCCGACGCCGTTCCAGATGTCTTGCGTCAGGGCGACGCTCTCCAGAGTTCCCCGCCCGAGGAAGGCTGTCCCGATTCCCAGGATGCAGGCGCCGGCGAGGGCGTAGTCCACGGCATCGCGCCATGTGGCGATTCCGCCATAGGCGATGATCGGACAGGCGAACCGGGCGTAGGCCTCGTAGGTCATTCGGAGATTGATCGGCTTCAGGGCCGGGCCGCTGATGCCTCCCGTGGTGCCGGCCAGAATGGGTTTTTGGCTCACCGGGTCGATGGCAAGGCCCGGCCCCAGCGTGTTTCCGCATCCCAGGGCGTCCGCCCCCGCGTCCAGGCAGGCCTGGGCGACGGCGAGGTAGTCGGAATTGGGGGAGAGCTTCGCGATCAGCGGCTTGTCGGTCACCGCACGAATCTGCTTCATCACCTCTCCGCACAATGCAGGGTTCTGGCCGATGCTCTCCATGATGGTGACCTCGCCCGGCTCCTTGTTGGGGCACCCGAGGTTGATCTCGATCGCATCGGCGAAGGGGGCCATGCGCTCCGCCACGCTGGCGAACTCTGCGGGCGTTCCGCCGTAGATGGAAACGATGAGCCGCGATCGCTCGAGCCGAAGCTCGGAAAGATCCTTCTCCCAGTCCCCGGGGCTTTGGGTGGGAAGCGCCAGGGAATTCAGGACGGGCTCATCCGCCGCCTCTGAATAAACGACGACGGGATTGTTGTTCCCCTCTTTTTCGGCCGGGCCGACGGACTTCGTCACGTATCCGCCGAGGGCGGCCCCTTGCCGCTCGAAGGTCTCGAAGACTTCGGGATAGCTGAGGATTCCGCTGGCGTTCAAAAGCGGCGGGTCGATGCGGGGAAGTGGCTTCAATCAAGAATCCTCTGACGCAGGGGGCGACCGGGCAGGTACAACGAGAAGTATAGAATCGCTCCCCCGATGATTCCAGGCAAGGGTGGCTCCGGGGCGCGGCCCCCCCTCCAGCGGAAGTGGTGTCCGGGGCGTCCCCGGAGGTGTTTTGGCCCATTTTTCAGCGGGTTTGGAACGTGCCCAAATGCCATATTTATAGTATATATTTACTGAAGGCGGTTGTTTGCCGAAAATATTACTGTATGTGCTGGTAAATCAATCTGTTGGATTCGATCCGCAGATGGGGGCAGGAGCTTTCGTCCCTTTCGGTCTTCCCTGGAGGGGGCTCTTTTCAAGGGAGCAGGGCGAAATCATGGTGGTGGTGGTGGTGGGTCTTTATCTGATTTCGACCATTGCGCACCTGTATTCGCTTTTCACCCAGCGGAGGACTCTCTACAACCTCGGGATCGGAACGCTGCTGCTGGGCTTTGCCCTCCACTCGGTGAAGCTGGGGAGCGTTTTTCTCTCGGGCGTGGAACTGGGGTGGGGAAGGTGGCTGAGCACCCTGGGCTGGGCGATCCTCTTTTTGTATGTACTCGTCTACTTCCGGTACAGGGATATCGCGTTGGGCGGCTTCGCCGTGCCGGCGGGTTTTCTCTTCGAGGGCTATGCGTCTGCCTTTCCCGGCGCCTGGGGAGCGGGCTCTCCCGAGGTGCAGGGTTATCTCCTGGCGGGACACGCGGTCCTGGCGATGCTCAGCGCCGGAGCCTTTTTCCTGCTCTTTGTTGCGGCATGGATGTACATCGTCCAGTCCCGGGAGCTGAAATCAAAGCGCCCCGGCATATGGCTGCAGCGCCTCCCGTCCCTCGATGTTCTCGATGACCTGAATCACAAAACGCTTTATTTCGGGTTCACATTCCTTACCACCAGCCTTTTGCTCGGATCCATGTGGGCCAAATCCACACATGGGACCTACTGGAGCCTTGACCCCGCCAAAACCTTGCCACTTGTCGTCGTTTGGTTTGGCTACGGAATTTTGCTGGTTTGCCGGGCAACGAGAAGCTGGAAGGGAGTGCGCTCGGCCGTTTTTTCTATTGTGGCTTTTCTCGCCGTGGTGTTTGCCATGGTCGGGCACTTGTAGGGGGTCTCCATGTTTCTGCTCCTGGCCGGAGTCAGTCATCAGAGAACCTCGTTGGAACTGCGCGAGAAGCTCTACTTCGCTCCCGAGCGGCTGCAGGAAACTCTCGGCCGCCTCTCCCTCTACAACGGGCTGGACGAGAAGGTGATCCTCTCTACCTGCAACCGGGTGGAAATATACAGCGCCACGGCCAACCAGGAAGAGGGCGTCGGTGCCATCAAGAGTTTTCTTTGTGAATCGGGTCACATTCGCGCCGAAGAGCTGACGCAGCATCTCTACATCTGCCACGGTGAGGACGTCCTGCGCCATCTCTTTCTTGTCGCGTCGAGCCTGGATTCGATGGTGATCGGGGAGCCCCAGATTCTCGGTCAGGTGAAAGACGCCTTCCGCATGGCGCGTGAGACGGGCCATGCCGGGAAGATGCTGACCGATGTGTTTTCCCGGGCGTTCCGGGTCGCCAAAAAAGTCCGCGAAGAGACCGCGCTGGGTGAAAATTCAGTCTCGGTGAGCTCGGTGGCGGTGGACCTGGCCAAGAAAATTTTCGGCTCGCTGGAGGGCAGGACGGTCCTTCTCCTTGGAGCGGGGGAGATGAGCGAGCTGGCCGCACGCCACCTCATCACCCACGGCGCAAGGCAGGTTCTTGTCGCCAACCGGACGCTCTCCCGCGCCCAGACGCTGGCGAACGAGCTGGGCGGCCGCGCGGTCAGCTTCGACAACATCACGCGGGAGATGGCGGCCGCCGATATCGTGATTGCCTCTACCGGTGCGCCCCATATCGTGGTGACGAAAGAGATCGTCCGGGCCGCTCTCGAAGTCCGCCGCGACGCGCCGATCTTTCTCATCGACATCGCCGTTCCGCGCGACGTTGATCCGGCCGTCAACGACATCGAGAACGTGTTTCTCTACGACATGGACGATTTGCAAACCGTGGTGGCCGCGAACCTTCAGGGAAGGGAGAAGGAGGCCGAGCAGGCACGGAAAATCGTCGAGGTGGAGCTTGAGAACTACTCCCGGCGGATGCAGATGGAGGGGCTCTCCCAAACCCTGGTGACCATTCGGATGAACGTGGATGCCCTTCGGCGAAGCGAGCTGGAGCGCACCCTTGCGCGGCTGGGGCACCTCGAGGAAAAGGACCGCAAGGCAATTGAGGCGATGACCCAGGCCATCGTTAACAAAGTTCTGCACGGGCCGACCTCGGTGCTCCGGGCATTGGCGGAAGATGAGATGGATCAGGAATCCATCGATCTCGTGCATCGCCTGTTCGGGGTGGGCGGCATGGGGGACGACATCAATCCGATGAACCGGGGCAATGACGTATCGCCCTCTTGAAAGGCGGGATTTGCACTGACTCTTAAACTTTTGAAGGACATTCTCCGCCTTGGTACGCGTGGAAGCGCCTTGGCGCGGACCCAGACGAGCGGCGTTGCCTCCAGACTCCGGGCGATGTACCCCGGGCTCGAGGTGGAAGAGATTGTCATCAAGACGCGGGGGGATGAGATCCTCGATCAACCGCTCCACCAGGTGGGCGGCAAGGGACTTTTCGTCAAGGAGATCGAAGAGGCTCTTCTCGATGGGCGGATCGACGTGGCGGTCCACAGCCTGAAGGATCTTCCGAGCCTTCTCCCCGAGGGTTTGACCATCGGCGCCGTACCCGAGCGGGAGGCGCCTTGGGACGTACTGGTCTCCCGGGGCGGAGAGTCCATCCGCGGGCTCGCCCCCGGAAGCCGGGTCGGCACGAGCAGCCTCCGCCGGAGGGCGCAGCTTCGCCGCTACCGCAAGGACCTGGAGTTGGTGGACATCCGCGGAAACGTGGACACCCGCCTGCGGAAAGTCCGGGAGGGGGAGGTGGACGCCGCCG
>JAQBZT010000118.1 GCA_027622355.1 bacterium
GCCGGCGGCGGAGGAGATACAAGTGAATCCGCGTGCGCGGAGCGCCCGCCTGCGCGCGGCGGAAAAGCTGGAAGCGGTAGCGTGAGAGCCGGGATGGAGGCGTACCGCGCCCGGATGCGCAAGTGGGTGACGATTCGGCGCAAATGGGAGCGCCTTCCGTCCCCCGCCTGGGCTGCGGGCTGCATTCTGCTGGTGGCCGTGAGCGCGCTCTTTGTGGTCTGGCCGCATCTGGAGATTGTGAAGCTGGGCTACCGCTTGACGCGGCTGGAGACCGAGCGGGCGCGCCTTCTGGAAGCTCAGCGCATCTTGCGGGTGGAGGCCGCCACCCTCCGGCAGCTCGGCCGCATCGAAGCCATCTCGCGCGGGCGGCTGGGGATGGTGTTCCCCCGGCCGGAGCAGGTGATTTACGTGAAAATCATTCCCGGGAGCCTCGGCGACCGGTAACACATTTGCATTCCGTCCTTTTCCTACCGCCCAGGCAGGAAGCGGGTTCCATGCCGAAGGGTTATCAGCGGCGCCTGCTCGCGTGCGGAATTCTGGCCGGTCTCGGCTTTGTGGCGCTTGCCGCGAAGTTGGTGACGATCCAGATTCGCGACCGGGCGCGTCTTGTGGCCTACGCCGAGCGTCAGCTGCAGCGCACCCTCGTCCGGCGTGCGCGCCGAGGGGAGATTTTCGATTTGCACGGCCGCCCGCTGGCCGTGAGCGTTGACGCGCCGTCGCTCTTTGCCAATCCGCGCGAGATCGAAGATTCGCAGGCGGCTGCCCGCGATCTGGAAAAGATTCTGGGCGTGAGCCGCAGCCAGCTCCGCAAGAAGTTGCGGCGCGGGGGCAGCTATGTCTGGCTTCGCCGGAAGCTGACGCCCGCCGAGAAAAACCAGGTGGAGAAGCTGAACCTCAAGGGGCTGGGCTTCGTGACCGAGAGCCAGCGGTTTTATCCCAAGCGCGAGCTGGCCTCCTCGCTCCTGGGCTTCGTCGGGATGGACAATCGCGGTCTCGCGGGGATGGAGTTGGCCCTCGAGAGCCGCATCGGCGGCCGGGCCGGGCGGGTGCGAATCGAGCGCGACGCCCGCGGCCGATCGGTGCACCCCGAGGCGGTTCCGCTGCGCGCTCCCCGCGATGGGCGGAATGTCCGCCTCACGGTGGACGAGGTGCTTCAGTACATCGTCGAGAAGGAACTCATCGATCAGCTTCGCCGCACCGGTGCGCGCCACGCCATCGGCATCATGGTGGAGCCCGCCACCGGCCGCATTCTCGCGATGGCGACCGTGCCGGGGTTCAACCCGAACATTTATGGGAACTTTCCCGCCGCCCAGTGGCGGCAGCGGGCGGTGCAGGACATCTACGAGCCCGGCTCCACCTTCAAGCTGGTGACGGCGGCCGCCTATCTTGAGGCGGGCGGTGATTTGCAGAAGCGCTTTTTCGCGGAAAACGGACTCTACCGGACCGGCATCGGCAGCTACGCGCTCCGCGACCACAAGAAACACGGCTGGCTTACGGCGGAGGAGGCCGTCGTGGTTTCCTCCAACATCGGCCTCTACAAGATGGCGATGGAGATCGGCCCGGCTCCCCTCTATGCGATGGCGCGCCGGTTCGGCTTCGGCACATCCAACCATTCGGGTTTTCCGGGCGAGGAGAGGGGCATCCTCCGCCCCCCGCGGAGATGGTCGCGCACCTCGCTGGCGGCGGTGTCCATCGGTCAAGAGGTGGGCGCCACCCCGCTGCAGATGGTGATGGTGGCCGCCACGATTGCGAATGGTGGCGTTTATCAGCCGCCCCGCATCGTCGAGTCGATCGGGCGCGGCGACCGGATTGCCAGCGGACTCGAGCCCCGCCCCGGCCGGCGCGTGATCTCCGCCCAGACGGCCCGTCGGCTGGCCGCCATCATGCAGCGGGTGGTGGAGGAGGGAACCGGCCGTCAGGCGGCGGTTCCCGGATACGAAGCGGCCGGGAAGACGGGGACGGCGCAGAAGCTCGATCCGCAGACGAGAACGTATAGCCAGGACAAATACGTCCTGTCCTTTCTGGGCTTTATTCCTTTCGATAACCCCCGGATCGCACTTCTCGTGGTGATGGACGAGGGCAAGGGACCGGGGGGCGCCTGGGGCGGCACGGTGGCCGCGCCGGTGTGGCGGCGGATCGCCTGGCAGACGATGCGGTATCTGCGCGTCCCGCCCCGCGGGGCGCAGCAGTGGACGGTGGCGGGGCGCATTGCGGGCGGGGATGCGAAATCCGCCGGCCCGAATCCCTCTTTTGGAGAACATGTCGTTCGGCTGGCCTCGGCGGTTCGCGAGGCCCTTCACCGGGGAGTCCCTCGCGCAACGCGCAAGGAGGAGGGGCGTTGAGTGCAACGGCGATGATGGAAAGCGTCCGGCAGTTTGAAGAGCTCATCCGAGAGGTGCCGGAGGTGTCCGCGCGCTCGGGCGGCGGCGCCGAGGTGTCGGGCATTGCCTACGACTCGCGCCGCGTCAAGCCGGGCGATCTCTTCGTCGCCATCCGCGGCTTCGAGTCAGACGGACACGATTATGTGCAGGCCGCGCTCTCTGCCGGAGCGGCCGCCCTGGTCCTCGAGCGGGAGGTGCCGGGCGTTCCCGGGAAAGTCCCGCGGGCGGTGACGGCATCGGGGCGCAAGGCACTGGCCGCACTGGCGGATGCGTTTTACGGCCATCCCTCGGGTGAACTCGCCCTTGTCGGCGTGACCGGCACCAACGGAAAGACGACGGCGGCGTTTCTCATCGAGACGATTTTGCGGAACGCGGGGCGCCGGACCGGGCTCATGGGCACCATCCACTACCGCATCGGGGATCGGGTGTTCGAGGGGCCGCGGACGACGCCCGAGGCGCCCGACCTTCAGGGCTACTTGCGCGAGATGGCCGAAGGCGGCACGACCCACGCCGTCATGGAGGTGTCGAGCCACGCCATCGCGCTCGATCGGGTGAGCGGCTGCGCGTTCGCGGCGGCGGTCTTCACCAACCTGACCCAGGATCATCTCGATTTCCACGGCGACATCGAAAGTTACTTCCGGGAAAAACTCCGACTCTTCACCGAGTGGTCACCGGGCACCGCTGTCGTGAACCTGGACGATCCCTACGGGGTGCGCATCTCGGCGGAGACGAAGAGCACGCTCATGACCTACGGAACCGGTGGGAGCGGCGATGTCCGCGCGGAAGAACTCGCTGTCTCCCCGGAGGGAATGGTGTTCTCCCTTGTGCATCCGGGGGGGCGGGTTCCGATCCGGACGGGCCTCATCGGCCGCCACAACGTACAGAACATTTTGGCGGCGGGCGCGGCCTGTCTCGCGCTGGGCCTTTCGGCGGCAGAGGTGGCCGAGGGGGTGCGGGCGCTTCCGAACGTGCCGGGCCGCTTCGAGAGAGTGGACGCGGGCCAGCCCTTCCTTGTCGTGGTGGATTACGCCCACACCGAGGATGCCCTGGCCCGGGTGCTGGAGTTCGCCCGGCCGCTGACGAAAGGGCGCGTCCTCACCCTGATGGGCTGCGGCGGCGATCGCGATCGGAGCAAGCGCCCGCTCATGGCGGCGGCGGCGCTCCGGGGGAGCGATTTCGTCTACATGACTTCGGACAACCCGCGGACGGAGGACCCGGAGGCGATCCTCCGGGAGGTGGAAGCGGGCGCCCGGCAGGTGGTGGACGGCACGGCGCGCTGCCGATCGGTCGTGGATCGGCGCGAGGCCATCGGGGCCATTCTTGCGGACGCTGAGCCGGGCGATGTGGTGATCATCGCGGGCAAGGGGCACGAGAGCTATCAGATCGTGGGCCGGGAGCGGCGTCCGTTCGACGACCGCGAGGAAGCGCGGGCGGCGCTCCGGCGCATGGGGTTCGGAAGGTGATGGGTGTGTCTGCGGCGGCCATGTTTGCGGCGCGGGAAATTGCCGAGGCGACCGGGGGAGAGCTTCTCTGGGGCGCGGGAGAAACGATGGCGGCGGGCGTGAGCACGGATACGCGGCGGCTCGAGGTGGAGGCGCTTTTCGTTCCGCTGGGCGGCCCGAACTTCGACGGTCACGATTTTCTTGAGGCGGCGATGGACAAGGGCGCGGCAGGGGTGCTCATCGAAAAAGGCCGGGCGGTGGCCCGCCGGGATGGCCTCTTCGCCATCGCGGTGGCGGATACCTTGACGGCTCTCGGGGATCTCGCCCGCTGGCATCGGCGGCGCCGTGACGTCCGGGTGGTGGCGGTGACCGGGAGCAACGGCAAGACCACGACGAAGGAGATGGCGGCGGCCATTCTGGAAGAGGGAGGCGCGACGCTGAAAAGCGAGGGAAATCTCAACAACCTGGTGGGGCTGCCCCATCAGGTGCTGCGCCTCGAGGCCGATCATGCGCGGGCGGTATTCGAGATGGGGATGAACCGGCCGGGCGAGATCAGGCGGCTGGCGGAGATTGCCATGCCCGAGGTCGCCCTCATCACGAATGTGGCCCCGGCCCATCTCGAGGGGCTCGGCTCGATCGAGGCGGTGCGCGATGCCAAGGGTGAGCTTCTCGAGGTGATGGGCGTGGAGGGGCGGGCCGTCCTGAGTGCCGATGACGGGCAAAGCCGCATTCTGGCAGAGCGGTTTGAGCGTGCGGGCGGGCATGTCGTGCGGTTTGGCTTCTCGGAGGACGCCGATGTGCGCGCCGAGGATGTCCGCGCCGAGAAGCGGGCGGGGATGCGTTTCACCCTCTTGCGGGATGGCGGGAGCGCCGAGGTGCGGATTTCCGCCCTGGGCCGGCACAACGTGCGCAACGCCCTGGCGGCCGCGGCGGCGGCTTCGCTCCTGGGCAGCACGATGGCGGAAATCCGGGCGGGGCTGGAGCGGGCGGCCCTTCCGGCGATGCGGCTTTCCGCCTCGGAGATTCCCGGGCGGCCCGGCTGTTTCCTGCTCAACGATGCCTACAACGCAAATCCGGCCTCCCTTTCGGAGGCGCTTGAGACGGGCGCTTCCCTGAAGGGGGCGGGGCGGCTCTTCGCCCTGCTCGGGGACATGAAGGAGATGGGCGAATTTTCCGCCGCGGTGCATGCCGCGGCGGGGAGACAGGTGGCCGGGCAGGCCGATTACTTCGCGGCCGTGGGTCCCGAGATGGCGCAGGCGGCCGAGAGCGCCCGTGCGGCGGGGATGCCGCCCGATCGGGTGCGGCATTTCGATGCGCCGCGGGCGGCGGCGGCCTGGGTGGCGGGGCATTTGCGGGCGGGCGATTGCATCCTCCTGAAAGGCTCCCGCTCGATGGAAATGGAAAGCGCCGAAGAGGAGCTGCGCGGCTGATGCTCTACCATTTGCTGACATCCCTGGCGGGTTCGCTCTCGGCGCTGAACGTTTTCCGGTTCATCACCTTCCGCACGGCGATCTCCACCCTGACCGCGCTTGTGATGAGTTTGGTTCTCGGGCCCGTCCTGATCCGGATTCTCCAGAAACGGCAGATCGGCGAGATCATCCGGGTGGATGGCCCGAAGAGCCACCACTCCAAGCGGGACACCCCGACCATGGGCGGGCTGTTGATCCTGTTCGCGGTCCTCGTGCCGGTTTTGCTTTGGAACGATCTGACCAACGGGTTTGTCTGGCTCTCGGTGTTCATCATCGTGGGGTTCGGCGCGTTGGGCTTCCTGGACGATTACATCAAGGTCATCCTGAAGAAGAAAAGCGGCGTGACGGTTGGAAAAAAATTCCTCCTGCAGTTCGTCATCGGGCTGGCGGCGGGGTACGCCCTTTACAGTGGCATGGTCTCTTCCGCATTCGAGCCCGTCGTGATGTTCCCCTTCTTCAAGAATCTCCACCCGAATATCGGCGTCTGGTTCATTCCCTATGCCGCTATCGTGATCGTGGCGACGAGTAACGCGGTGAATCTGACGGACGGGCTCGACGGACTCGCCATCGGTCCGCTGATGATCGCGGTGGGCGCCTATCTGGTGTTCAGCTATGTGGCCGGCCACGCCGTGATCTCGAAGTATCTGCTCGTGCTGCACGTGACGGGCGCGGGCGAGTTGGCGATTTTGTGCGGCGCGATATTCGGCGCGGGTCTCGGCTTTCTCTGGTTCAACGCCTATCCCGCGCAGGTGTTCATGGGGGACGTGGGCGCGCTTCCGCTCGGCGCAGTGCTGGGAACGATCGCGCTGAGCATCAAGCAGGAGTTGCTCCTCTTCCTGGTGGGCGGGCTGTTCGTGATTGAGGCGCTCTCGGTCATTTTGCAGGTGGGCTCCTTCAAGATGCGGAAGAAGCGGATCTTCCACATGGCGCCGCTGCACCATCACTTCGAGGAACTCGGCTGGCAAGAGCCGAAGGTAACGGTGCGCTTCTGGATTATCGCCATTGTACTCGCCCTTTTGAGCCTCAGCACACTGAAGTTGAGATGATGGGTATCGTGATGGAACAGACAAAAGCGGAGTGGATCGAAAGCCTCCGCGCCTGCCGGGCGGTGGTGATGGGAATGGCCCGGACGGGCCGCGCCGCCGCCGGTGCGCTCGCGCGGCGGGGGGCGGAGGTGGTGGCGACCGATCTGCAGGTGGCGCCGGGCCTGGCGGATGAACTCCCCGGAGGGGTCGTGTTCGAGATGGGCGCCCACCGCGAGGAGAGCTTCCGCGCGTGCGATCTGCTCATCGTCAGCCCGGGGATACCGGCGACGAACCGGTATATCGCCATCGCCGCAGAGAGCGGGGCCGAGGTGATCAGCGAGATCGAACTCGCCGGGCGGCTCTGCGAGACGCCGATCGCCGCCGTGACGGGCACCAACGGGAAGACGACCACGGCGGCCATGCTCTCGGCCATCCTGGGGGCCGCCGGCTACAGCGCGCCCCTCGGCGGGAACATCGGCAACCCGCTGACCGAAATGGTGGAGCGGGAGGGCGCGTCGGCGGACTTCATCGTCGCCGAGGTGAGCAGCTTCCAGCTCGAATGGTGCGACACCTTCCGGCCGCGGGTGGGGATCATCACCAACGTTTCGCCCGATCACCTTGATCGCCATCCCGACCTCGATGCCTACGCCGAGCTGAAGGCGCGTCTGCTCGCCCGGCAGGAGGCCGGGGACGCCAAGGTGCTCAACGGGGACGATCCGCTCACCGCGCGGTATCTCACCGGCGGGGCGCAGGCGGCGCTCTCCTTCCGGCGGAGCGGAGCGGTCGATCGCGGCGCCTTCCAGGATGGGGGTGCGCTCATGCTCGCCCGCCCGGATGGCGTGCGCCGGATCTGTGCGGCGGCGGATCTCCGCGTCGCCGGGGTTCACAACATCGAGAACTTTCTCGCGGCCTGCGCGGCGGCGGACTTTCTGGGCGCCCCCCTTGAGGCGATGCAGGAGACGGCGCGCACGTTCGAGGGCCTTCCGCACCGGATGGAGTACATCGCGGAGGTGGATGGCGTGTACTGGGTGAACGATTCGAAGGGGACGAACGTCGGCGCGACCGCCATGAGCCTGATGAGCATCGAGGGAAAAGTACTCCTGATTGCGGGCGGCACCGACAAGGGAAGCGACCTCGCGCCGATGGAGGCGCCGGTCCGCGAGCGCGTGCGCAAGATGGTTCTCATCGGCGAGGCCGCCGCGCGCTTTGCCGCCTTTTTCGAGGGAAAGGTGGTGCTGGAGCGGGCGGGCGATCTGGAAACCGCCGTGCAGAGCTGCCGGCGGGAAGCCCGGCCGGGCGAGACGGTGCTGCTCTCTCCGGCCTGCGCGAGTTTCGATCAGTTCAAGGACTACGCCGCGCGCGGAGATGCGTTCCGCCGCATGGTGAAGCGGCTGAAGGAGGAGAGAAGTTGAAGCTGCGCGATATGGATCCGGTAGTTCTCTTCGGGGCGGTGGCGCTGACCGCGTTCGGCGTCGTGATGATGTACAGCGCGAGCCACATCCTTGCGCTCGACCGCTTCGGCGATCCGCTCCATTTCGTCAAGCGCCACCTGCTCTGGGCGGGGGTCGGCTTCGCCGTCATGCTGGGCGTCTGCAGGCTCCGGCTCGAGTGGCTGCAGAAGATGGCCTACCCGATCCTGATTCTCTCGTTTGTGGCGCTGGCCCTGGTTTTCGTTCCGGGAATCGGGCGCGCGGCGGGCGGCGCGCGGAGGTGGGCGGCGCTCGGGCCGATCGTTTTCCAGCCGGCCGAGGTGGCAAAGCTGGGACTGGTCATCTTCCTGGCGCACATTCTCTCGGTAAAAAGCGAGCGCCTGCAGGAGTGGAAGTACGGTTTTTTGCCGCCGGTGGCGGTCATCGCGCTGGTGCTGGCGCTGATCCTGGTGCAGCCGGATCTGGGAACGGCGATTCTCATCGCTGGCGTGAGCGGGTTTCTGCTCTTCATCGCGGGGGCG
>JAQBZT010000119.1 GCA_027622355.1 bacterium
CGCGTCCAGTTCGACTGGCCGGTGCAGGGGAAAATCATCCGCCGCTACGGCAACAAACGGGGACTCCGCTCGGACGGCATTGACATCGCCGCCACGCCCCGGACCACCGTCAAGGCCGCCGCGAACGGCAAGGTGATTTTCAGCGATTGGGGCCCCGGCGAGTTCGGGCGGACCATCATCATCCGACACAGGGGCGGGGAGTTTCATTCGGTCTATGCCCACAACGCGCAGAATCTGGTAAGAAAGGGAGACACCGTGCAGCGCGGGGCAGCGATTGCCCGCGTGGGGCGATCGGGCGGCACCGAGATGGCCATGCTCCATTTTCAGATTCGCTACCGGACGAAGCCCCGCAACCCGCTTTCCTATCTTCCCTGAGGCGGTTCCACCTGTACATGGCGAATTCCTGATCAAGCGGCAATGAGCGCCTGAACAGCAATCGCCAACCACAGGCCAATGCCCATACAATCAGTGAGCCCTCTGTTGAAGTCGAATACGTGAAAATTTCTTCGATGGATTCGGAAAAAATGAGCGATTCCACGCACAACCTTCGGTTTGATTCAGAATATAAAAAGGACGTTCGTCTCCCGTGGCATCCCTCTTGGTTGCCCCGGGCAATGCGGCTGAGATTTTTCCTCCCCGGCGTGTTTTTTTGGTTCGTGATATTCCTTTTTTTCGATGTCGGACTGACATGGAGTCTCGTTCTCATCTCTTGGCTCATCCTTCATTGGTATGCCCACCGTGCGATTCGATGGAAGCAATATATTCGTGAAAAAGAGATTCTCCGCCAGATTTGCGAGAAGGACGCCATTCCGATTACGTCCTTCTACCGGCACGAACGGCCTGAGGCGGAAATGGCCAACCCTTCTATCGAGGTTCCGCAAGACCTCGACCAGCGGTTGGTTTCAGAGTTCGAACCTTCCCATGTAATTCGCGGACGGCTCGCACGCGAATGGTTGAACGAATTTTCACGACCCGGTCTGATTTCAGGAGATGTCGGATGCCTGGCCGGCGATGTGAGCATTGAACATACCAATAAGGGGCACATTGCTTTTCTTTTCGATTTGGATCTTAAGGTTTTAAGGGTTGCTTCAAAGAAAACGGGACGACCGGTCGTTCAGGCTGACGCGTGCCATTTTCCAATTCAAAAAGAGGCTTTTGAATTCATTACTTTTTTTGAGGTGATTGAGCACATTTTTGATCCTGCCAAGGCAATGCGTGAAATTTCAAGCTCCCTGAAACCGGGCGGACATCTATTGATGAGTACAGACAATGCCGGATTTCTTTTGGGTGCTCACCTTTTTAACCCGTTGATTGTTTTGGAGAGAGTTTTCGGAATATTTTTTCCTTCCATTTTGCCTCCGCGAAACCTTGTCAAGGAGGATGAGAAAACCGGCAAGACATACCCACATGTGAGCTTTAGTTCATCGCAAATCAAAGCCTTGGCCGAGGTTGCTGATTTGAAAATCATGTGGCTGAAAAGTTATGGCTTTTTCCCGGGATTTCAATATCCCTTGTCAAAATTATTTCCCATGTTAACGCAAAAAAAATACGCCAATCTTGTATTTCCAATTGAAATGTTGTTTCAAAGTCTTCCTGTTTTATCCCGGCTGGGGACACACTGGGTTCTCGCATGCGAGAAAAAAAAATCGATCGCCCCCTAGCCTAAGCACGTACATGGTCAATTACTGATTCGGCCGATTCTGAGATAATGCACCAGGGCCTTTTCTTTCAGGTAGCCCCTCATAAGAATTTCTGTGCCCAGATTTTCGAGGGATAAAATCTCTTTCGAATCAATGTATTACGACTGGGGAAAATAGGAATTTAAGCCGAAAAAGTCGCTGGACCCGTACAGCGCGGCCTCTATGTGATTGCGGAGAAGGCCCGCGCCGAATAATATGCCGCTTATTTCCCGTATTTTTTCCAGAGGAGCGCCATGAACCCCGAAGCCGACGATCTGATTCGCTATATCCGCGATGTGCCAAACTTCCCGAAGGAGGGGATCGTCTTCAAGGACATCACCCCGCTCCTCGCAAATCCCAAGGCGTTCCAGACGGCGGTGGACCTCATCGCCGATCCCTACATGGGGGAGAGGATTGATATCGTCGTCGGGGCCGAGGCGCGCGGCTTCATCATCGCCTCCCCGCTCGCCTACAAGCTCGGCGCGGGATTCGTCCTGATCCGCAAGCCCGGCAAGCTCCCCTGGAAGAAAGAAGCGGAGACCTACGCGCTCGAATACGGGACCGACACCCTGGAGATCCACAAGGACGCCATCCAGCCCGGCATGAAGGTGCTCATCGCCGACGATCTGCTCGCCACCGGCGGCACGGCGCTGGCCTGCATCAATCTGGTCAAAAAGCTCGGGGGCGAGGTCGCCGCCATGACCTTCTTCATCGAGCTCTCTTTCCTGAACGGCCGGGAGAAGCTCGCGCCCTACCCGGTGCACTCGCTGATCCAATACTGAAGCTTCTCTTTTTCCGGGAGGGTGCGCGATGAACGATCCGGCCGATCCGTCCAAAGAGAACGCCCCCCCCGAGGCGAGAAACGTCCTTGTCGCCGGCACGCCTTCCGGGCCGATGAGCCCCGCGCGGCGGGCGGCGGGGACACGGGTCCCTCGCCCTACGATCTGCTCCTCGCCGCGCTGGGGGCCTGCACCTCGATGACCCTGCGCATGTACGCCGACCGCCGGGGATGGCCGCTGGAGGGCGTGCGCGTGCGGCTCCGCCATGCGAAAATTCATGCACGGGACTGTGAAGCGTGCGAGACCGAAGATGGCCGGATCGATCAGATCGAGCGCGAGATTACGCTTGAGGGCCCGCTGGAGGCGGATCAGCGCAAGCGCCTCCTCGAAATCGCCGGAAAATGCCCCGTCCACCGGACGCTGCACGCCGAGGTCGAAATCCTCACGCACGAGGCGAGCGCGTAAGGAAAAAGGGGCGGCTGTCTCTGTGCCCCGGTGGTGTGGCGCTAAGGGAAAGGAGAATTTATCCATGGAGCAGGTGAGCCGGCACGTTTTCGCCGACCCGATCCTGGACGGACCGAGCACGGTGGGGGCCATCCAGACGCCGGAGGGCGTCATTCTCATCGACTCGCCCAACCAGCCGAGCCGGGCCGTGAGATGGCGGGAGGAGGCCGGGGCGCTCGGCGAGGTCCGCTACCTCGTCAACACCGACTATCACATCGATCACACCTTCGGGAACGCCTATCTTCCCGGCACCGTCATCGCCCACCAGGTGACGAAGGACATCTTCTTCCAGGACACCGCCGTCGGGCCCTGCCCGATGAAGGACCCGGCCCCCTACATCGCGCGCATCGATCCGGGGGGCGCCCATCTCGCGGAGGGCTACGTGGCGCGGCCCCCCGAGATCACCTTCCGCGATCGCCTGAAAATCTATCTGGGCGGAGTGGAGGTCGAGATCTTCGAGGCGCCCGGCCATATCTCGTGCATGCTGGTGGTCTACGTGCCCGGGGACAAGACCCTTTTCGCGAGCGATACGGTCTTCAACAACGTCATGTCCTGGTATCACGATGCGCTGCCCTTCGCCTGGCTCGAATCGCTCGACCGCCTCCGGGCGATGGATATCGAGACGGTCATCCCGGGCCACGGCGCCGTGGGCGGGCCGGAGTTGCTGGACGAGATGAAGGCGACGGTGCAGGGGGCGATCGATCAGGTCCAGGCCGTCATCGGCACCGGGGCGAGCCGCGAGGAGGCGATCGGGAAGATCCCCTTCCTGGGGGATATCCCGGTGAGCGCGGGCTTCAAGCCGATGGTGGGCAAGCTGCAGGCGATGTTCGTCGGAAATCTCTACGATCAGATCACGGCGGGGAAGAGCTAGGGCGAACGTTTTTCAGGCGTGCGCGACGATCACCTTGATGAAATCCTTGTCCTCCCCCTGCATCCGGTGCAGCTGCGCCTCCACCTCGCCGGGGCCGGGCTCCGGGACGGGGCGCTCCTCGAATCGGATCACGCCCGCTTCCAGCAGGACGGGGGCGCGCATTGTCGCCATTGAGAAAGCTCCTCTGGCCGGTGATTCCTGGCCGGTGATTTCTAGTTGGTAATTCCCTCAAGTGAAATAGATTTCCCGTTGAGTTCCACCGTGCTCGTGAGGGGAACGGCGGTTTCCACCATTTTCTCGGCGTAGCAGCCCTGCTTGGCAAGGCGGATGAGGCGGAGAATCCGCTCCTCGGGCTCATCGGACTCCACCCGGAAGTGGGTGCGCACCGCCCGGCAGCCGGAATTCACCGTCCCCTGGAGGACGGAACCCTTCAAGTAATAGTCGAACTCTACCCGGCAACTCGCTTTTTTAAAAGGAGTTTTCGTCATGTGGGCGTACCGCCCAAGCTGGGTGAGGAGTCAGAAGCCCACCCCCATCGCGATGTAGGTCAGCGGCTGGGGATGGAGGTCCTGCCCCCCGATGCGGGGCGGCTCGTCGCAGAAGACCTCGAAGTGGCGGTAGCGGCCCACCTTCGTCTGGCCCTCGCCCCGGGTTTCGGTCTCGGCGATCATGGTGATCTCATAGCCCTCCTTCGGGAGCTCGGGCTTATCTATGGTCCGCTCGCCGGGGACGGTGCTTTCGTGCCAGGGGAAATTCGGGCTTTCGAGACTATCGGTCATGGCTTCCTCCAAAGCGGGAATATGGTGTAGAACGGCAGTATATCCTTCATTGGAATTTTAGGGACATTATCGGCGATTTTCCATCGCCGCGGGGAGGGAGCCATGGACAGCCAGATGAAGAGCGAAGTGCGCGACGAGATGCAGATCGACTGGGATGTGCCCATCGAGATGGATGACGGCCTCATCCTCCGGGCGGATGTCTTCCGGCCGCAGGGGGAGGGGAAATACCCCGTCATCATGACCTACGGCCCCTACGGCAAGGGCCTCTCCTTCCAGGAGGGCTACCAGCCGGCCTGGGAGATCATGATCGAGAACCATCCCGACGTCCCCGCCGGCTCCACGAACAAATATCAGAACTGGGAGGTCGTGGACCCCGAAAAATGGGTGCCGGACGATTACATCTGCATCCGGGTCGATTCGCGCGGCTGCGGCCGCTCCCCCGGCTACGTCGACTGCCACGGCATGCGCGAGCGGCAGGACCTCGCCCAATGCATCGAGTGGGCCGCCGTCCAGCCCTGGAGCAACGGCAAGGTCGGCCTCAACGGCATCTCGTATTACGCCATCAATCAGTGGAGCGTCGCCTCCCTCCAGCCACCGCACCTCGCGGCCATCTGCATCTGGGAAGGCACCTCGGACCGCTACCGCGACAACACCCACCACGGCGGCATTCTCAACACCTTCGGCGGCGGCTGGTACGACCGCCAGGTGAAGAACGTCCAGTACGGCCTCGGCGAAAATGGAAGGCGCAGCGTCGTGACGGACGATGTCATCTCGGGGCCCGAAGAACTCTCCGATGAAGAGCGCGCCAAGAACCGCGCCGACCTTCCGTCGGAAACTTTCGCGAACGCCATGGACGGTCCCTACTGGCGGGATCGCTCGGCCGATTTTGAGAACATCCAGGTGCCGCTGCTCTCCGCCGGCAACTGGGGCGGCCACGGCCTCCACCTGCGCGGGAACATCGAGGGCTTCACCCGCTCGGCCTCGAAGGAGAAATGGCTCGAGGTCCACGGCCTGGAGCACTGGACGCTCTTCTACACCGACTACGGCATCGACCTGCAGAAAAAATTCTTCGGCCACTTCCTCAAGGGAGAGGACACCGGCTGGAAAAAGCAGCCCCGCGTCCAGCTCCAGGTGCGCCACGTCGATAAATTCGTCAAGCGCTTTGAGAGTGAGTGGCCGCTGGCCCGCACGCAGTGGACGAAATTTTCCCTCGACCCGGCTCACATGAGCCTGAACGCCGAGCCGCCGAAAGAAGAGGGGCGCATCAGCTACGCCGGAATGGGGGAGGGACTGACATTTCTTCTTCCCCCCTTCGGGAAAGAGACCGAGATCACCGGCCCCTCGGCCTGCAAGCTCTTCGTCTCATCCGAAACCGAGGACGCCGATCTCTTCCTCATCGTGCGCCTGTTCACCCCCGACATGCGGGAGATCACCTTCCAGGGCGCGCTCGACCCGACATCCCCGATCGCCCACGGCTGGCAGCGGGCCTCCCACCGCAAGCTCGACCCCAAGCTCAGCCTGCCGTACCGGCCCTATCACACCCACGATGAGAAGCAGCCCCTCGCGCCGGGGGAGGTCTACGATCTCGACATCGAGGTCTGGCCCACCTGCATCGTCGTCCCCGCGGACTACCGCATCGGCCTCACCATCCGGGGGAAGGACTACGTCACCCAGTCGCCGAACCTCGAGTACAGCCTCGCGAAAAACCGCGGCACCTTCACCGGCGTCGGGCCGTTCCTCCACAACAATCCGGAGGATCGCCCCGAGGCCATTTTCGGGAAAAACGTCACCCTCCACACCGGCCCCGCGCACCCGGCGCACATCATGCTGCCCATCGTGCCGGAGAAATAGGGGAGGGGGGGGAGACGCGGTTTTAGAAGAGGCAAACTGGTGCCCCGGACAGAACAAAAATGAAAACTTCTGGGTGCTCACCATTCCCCTGACCACCTAGACGGATTCTTAGGTTTGGAGGGACACGAAGGATAACCGGGGACTGGTTCTTAGTGATGTCTTTGGGGTGGATTTTCGCTGTATCTATTAATTTTAAAAGGAATTACCCCTTCCCTTCGAAGGTCGGGACAAAATAGAAAGTGATGGATTCTTGCTATTTCCCGACCTGCCTAAACGGATTATCAAGTTAGCAGAGATGCGCTACCTGTCGATTCGATACCGGGGTTGAAAAGGAAAATGAGACCCACCGGCCATTTCCATATTCTCGAATTCCACACTGTCAATCTTATCGATTACATCAACTCCTGCCAATAATCTCATCTCACACGGGATTACGAGGCAATCCGACTACCAAAGGAGAAACGATTGCGGTCGTTAGGTCATCTAAAAAGTATTTGACAATCCCAAGCCCCGCAAACCGTCTTCGCCCTGCTCTGAAATCTGAATACGCGGTTGTCGTTGTGATCCATCTCGGATCGTATGGAAAGATGAACTTACTTGCTTCCACCTTAGTATAAAAGTGAGGCGAGTGTTTTTCATTGAACTGCTGTATCCACTTGGCATCTCCTGAAGATCCCACATTTACACCATTCTTTGTGTAACAAAGTTGTTCGAATGAGATCACACTACCGATGATCTCTTCGCTCGGCGGGATTACCTCGGGCAAGGAGATGGCCATAATTTCGGCACTTTCGACAGCCCTTTCAAGTTCATTGAGCACCCGGATTATATATACTCCTTTAGGAATCCCATCAACACAGGTTTCAATGATTGAATCGGAGATACTGTCAGCAGGTAACAACATTGAGAGACGTGGAACATTAATATAATGCAACGTTGACAATCGGCCTTGCCAAGATTGCTTTTTATACACACCTCCAGACGATAATTCGACGTGTGCGTTTTTTTCCGCAACTGCCTTCCATCCACACAATTTTTCAGCAGAATAACTTTTCCCATCATTCTTATCGATTAGCGTGGCACAACTCGCGCAAAGCCAAATCCCATTTTCGAAACTGCAACGCTCTGATTCGGTCTGGCTTGGATCGTATCTTGGCCCTCCAGGCGAAGCAGCACAAATATGTGCGGCTATCCCAATAATTGTAGCTTTGTCTTCTGCGTACGCATCAGGTCCCGTAGTTGGCTTCCTGCAAAGTGGCTGAGAGCACAAACCACCTACACGGTCCCTCAAGCTCTGTATTACCATTTTAGGAAAATCATCGCGCTTCTTTCTAGGCATATAGTTATCTCTTCTCAATCCTTTACACACAGACCGGAAAAACTATATCTCTTGGCTATGCCTCTCCAAAATCCTCTATTTCAGCATGGACCAAGATAAGGGAGGCATGTCAACCAACAGACATCGAGCCCTGAGCCGCGCCCGGGTGTCATGGACGACAAACTGGTGCCCCCTGCGTGATTCGAACACGCGGCCTACGGATTAGGAATCCGTTGCTCTATCCGGCTGAGCTACGAGGGCAGAGGGCGGAATCTGCGTGACTCGGGGGGTACGGTCAAGGGTGCGGGGCAGTCAGTCCTTTTTGGGGGTTCTTCGGCTGCGGCGGGCGGCTAGGCGCTGTTGGAAGCGGCGTTGGCGGACGGGTTTGATGTCGCCCGGCTTGGCCGTTTCGGGGGCGTCATCTTTGTCCAGTTCGGTGGCCGGGGTG
>JAQBZT010000120.1 GCA_027622355.1 bacterium
GGACGGCCTCAACATCGTGACCGACGGCGACGCCCGCTTTGATACCGACGTGGGCGGACGCTCCTGGGTGAGCTATGTCATCCAGCGGCTGGAGGGATTCTCGGGCTATGAAACCTCGCGGAGCCACGCCGCCTGGGGCGGCTCGGTGCCGGGCGAGATCATGTACGAGGTCCTCGAGGCGCGGATGCTTCCTCGGGTGACGGGCAAGGTGGGGCCCGGCCCTCTGGAGTACCCCCAGCTCTGGAAAGCCGCCCAGCAGATGACGCAAAAGCCCGTCAAGTTCGGCTCCATCAGCGCCGATTGCCTCGAATCGATCATCTCCAACGAATACTACAAAGACCGCAAAGAACTCGTCATGGACCTCTGCGAGGTGATGCACAAGGAATTCCAGAGTCTGGCGGATGCGGGCTGCCAGGTCCTCCAGGTGGAAGAGCCCTGGGTGCACCGCTTCGACCACCACGCCGAGGACACCGGGATGTCCATGGAATTCTACGTCGAGGCCTTCAACCGGAGCATCGAGGGCCTGACCGAGAAACTCGAGCTTTGGTGCCACACCTGCTGGGGGAATCCGGCGCAGCAGCGCTTCTACGACTCGGCGAAAAGCTACGCGCCGGCGCTCGAGTACATGAACGATCTGAATGTGGATGTCCTGACGTTTGAGTGCAAAAGCACGGAGGGAATGGACCTCGAGGCCATCGGGAAAAAGATCACAAAGCCCAAGATCGCCATCGGCGTCATCGACCACCGGGGCCTTCAGGTCGAAAAACCCGATGCGGTGGCCGCGCTCATCCGCAAGGCGCTTCAATACATCCCGGCCGAGCGGCTTTGCATCTCGACGGACTGCGGCTTCGGCCGCGAGGGAATGAGCAGACGCCACGCTTTCTACAAAATGGTAGCGCTCGCCCGGGGGACCAACATCGTCAGGAAGGAACTGGGGCTGCCGGAAGCCTACATCCAGGCCACCGACGACAGATTCACCCTCGCCGATCCGGATTGAGCGGAGAGAGATCCGCGGCAGGCGTGTGCTCCCGTAGAATCTTCCGGAGAAAATCGAGCGTCCTCGCCGCGATGGCGGGCCAGCGGAACGAAGCGTAGAGCGCCTCTGCCCCCGCGCGCAGCCGCTCCCGCGCCGCCGCATTATCCATCAATGCCCCCACCCGCTCCGCCAGCGCATCGGCGTCCCCGAATGGCACTTCGGCGAAATTCTCCCCCGCGCGGAAATACTCCGTCGGCACCTTGGGCGGGGTGCTCACCACGGGCGCGCCGTGGGCCAGCGCCGCCATCAGGCTTCCGCGCCGGCTCGAGATGCCGCCCTCGTAGGGCGCAAGGAACAGATCGGCCGCGAGCAGTATCTCGCTGATTTTTTCGTCGAAGAGAAACCCCGTCCAGATCACTTCATCGGCCAAACCGTTTGCCCGGGCGCGCGCCTGCAGTGCGAGGTAGAAGCCGCCATCCTGCGCACGCCTTCCGCCGAGCATGAAGAGCCGGAAGGGCCGCCCCGCCTGCTTCCACTTTCCCGCCGCATCGAGAATCTGCTCGACCCCCTTGCCCGGGTAGTAGAAGCCGAAGTGGGCGAGCAGGGCGCCGGAGGGCTCCAGCCCCCTCTCCGCGCACAGCCTAGCGCGCAGCTCCGCGCGGCGGGCCCGCATTTTCTCCCCCGGCTCGCCCAGTTCCCTCGGTTCGATATTGGCGCCGATGGGAACTTCTTCCATCTTCCGCCGGAGCCAGGGCATGGACTTTCCGACCAGATAGGTGACCTCCTCGTTCGTGCTGAGAATGCCGTCCGCACTTTGGAGGAGTACCGCCGCCCCCGCCTTCGAGAAGAAACGCGAGACTCCCACCGTGTGCATGGAGTAGACCGTGGGAATCCCCGGAGAGAGGACCTTCATCCAGAGGGGAAGAAAGGGAATCCAGCGCGCTTTCGGAGGATAGAGGTCGGGCGCGTACTGCACCAAAAGGGCGTGGGCTTTTTCTTCGCGGGCCAGGCGCGCCACCTGCCGCATCGCGGCGGGCCCCCAGTACCGCGACACCGGAAAGACGCGGATTTTCCCTGAAACCTTTGGCCCCGAATAGTCCGCACTCGTGAAGATCAAGACATCGGCGCCCGCCGCCACGAGTTCAGAGACCAGCATCCGGGTGAAATCGCCCACCCCGCAGGGAGCGAGATTCGGCGGATAGCTGGGACTCAGGATGGCGATGCGCACAAAGGTTCCTTCATCGGCGGGAAGACTGCGGTTAATCGCGGGACGGGGAGTGTGCCGAGGTTTTTTCCTCGACGCCGAGCTCGGAGCGGAGCACTTCCCCTGAGATGGTTTCCTGATCGAGGAGACGCGCCGCCAACCGATCGAGGTCCGCCCGCCGCACCTCCAGGATTTCCCTCGCCCGCTCGGAGGCTTGCTGGAGAAATCTTCCCACTTCCTCGTCCACCTCCCGCTGGGTGGCCTCGCTGATGGCGGCCCGGCCGAAACCGTCGCCAAACCCTTGTCCGAGAAAGAGCGGCCGGGGCTCGCGGCGCAGGGAGTGGGGCCCGAAATGTTCGCTCATCCCGTATTCGGTCACCATGGAGCTCGCCATGTCGGTGGCGCGCTGGAGATCGTTCTGAGCGCCGGTGGAGACCTCATCGAAGACGAGCGTCTCGGCCGCCCGCCCCGCCAGAAGGACGGTCATGCGGTCTTCGATCTCGGTTTTCGAGAGGAGGTAGCGATCCTCGGTGGGGCGCTGAAGGGTGTAGCCCAAGGCGGAGAGCCCGCGCGGAATGATGGACACCTTCTGGACCGGATCGGCCGTGCCGACCAGCTCGGCCACGATGGCGTGCCCCATTTCGTGACAGGCTACCCGTCTGCGCTCCTCCGGCGTCATCACGCGGGATTTTTTCTCGAGTCCCGCCGCGATGCGCTCGAGCGCTTCCTCGAAATTCGCCATGGCGATTTGATCCTTGTCGTGGCGGGCGGCGAGCAGGGCGGCCTCGTTCGCCAGATTCGCCAGGTCCGCCCCCGAGAGGCCGGGCGTCATCTCGGCGATCCGGTCGGAGTTCACGTCCGGCCCGAGGACGAGGTTTTTCATATGCACGCGGAGGATGTGCTTGCGGCCCTCCAGGTCGGGCCGGTCCACCAGCACCTGTACATGGCGAATTCGTAATTAAGCAATAATTTGATGCCTGATTGGGAATTCGCCACCCACACCCTCAACTCCGCAAAACTACTAAATTTCCGTGCACAGGAATCGTTCCTTCACGCGGCATCAACGCTCAGTCTTCCCCGGCGGCGGGAGCGCGGCTTCCGGATAACGATGTCCACGTCCCGACCAAGGGCTGTCAGCAGGCGCAGCAGCCGTTCGACGGAGTATTCCCGGAAGTTCCCACGCAAAAGACGGGACACGTCCGGCTGGGAGAGCCCGAGCACCTTCGCCGCTTGCGCCTGTGTCAGGCGGCGCTGGCGGATGATTACATCGATGCGGGTGACCAGTTCCGCCTTCAGAAGCCGGGCCTCGGCATCAGGACGTTCCAGGTCGGCGAACACGTTGCCGCTGCCTCGCTCGATTTTCACTTTATCGGTTTTCATTGTTCTCCCCTTCTGCCATAGATGTCGTCGTAATGCTGCTCTGCCGCCCTCAGCCTGCGCCTGACCGTTTCCATCTCCTGCTTCGGCGTCGAAATGCCTCTCTTGGCCTTCTTTTGAAAGGCATGCAGAACATAGACGGCAGCATTGAACCGCACGGTGTAAACTGCCCGGTAGGTACCACCGTCATGGCGCGACACCACCTCCAGGACACCAGAGCCCAGGCCCTTGAGGGGCTTGGCATCGCGGTGCTTGAGACCGACCTGGGCCTGATACAGGGCAAACCCGACGTGGTCCTGTACCTCGGCCGGAAATCCCCTCAAGTCCTCCTTGCTCGATCCGACCCATTCAACGGGCTTCAAGTCCCTTCGGTCCATGGCTTATTATGGCGGTTTCACCATATTTTTTCAAGAGAAAAAAAGTGCCCATGGTGTGCCGGTCCACCGATTTTCGGGGTCAGGCCCGTTTGAGTGAAAGGCCCTGGAAACATTAAATATTTTTCACTCTCTCAGGTCCTACACTCAGAACTCTTCCGGAGGCCATCAGAACGACCAAAAGGTCCGCCCCCTGCCCTGGTTCATCGAATCTTCGATCTGCCAAACAGGCCTTTTCAGCCCCATGGGTCGTCATAATGGTCTCCGAAAGAATCCTAGTTTCTGAATCCCGGCGGTCATCAACTCCTTAATGTTTCCAAGATTTTTCAGCCCGGATGGCTGGACCCCGAAAATCGGTGGATCAGTACAGCGACCACGGCTCCACCATCTGCGGCAGCGCGAGGGTGTGCATGGCGATATAATGGGAGGTAGGTCAGAAGCACAAATTCATAGGAATTCACCACGAACAGGCCCTCAATTCATCATGGCCGTGGTCTTGTGCCAGAAGATCACTCGGTTGCGGACGGCCACCACGATGAGGTGAAGCGTGATACCGAGCACGCCTAGGATGACCAGGATGGCGAACATGCCCGAGATGTCCATATCGAAATTGAACTGGATGATCAGGTAGCCGAGTCCGGCCTTCGCCCCTACGAACTCGCCCACGATGGCGCCCAGTACCGCCAGAACAATGCTCACGTCGAGGCCGGCGAAGATGTAGGGGAGCGCCTCGGGGAGTTGCACCAGATAAAAAATCTTCCAACGCGAGGCGGCGAGGGAGCGCAGCAGATCCACCTTGTCCGAGGGGGTGGACTTCAGTCCCACAATCGTGTTCACCAGCATGGGAAAGAAGGAGACCATGGCGGCGATCATCACCTTGCTGGAGATGCCGAAGCCCACCCAGATGATGATGATCGGCGCGATGGCGATCTTGGGGAGAGTCTGGAGCGCCACGATGTAGGGATACAGCGTGGCCTCCACCAACCGAAGCTGACTGATGACTGCTCCCAGCAGAAAGGCCGCCACCATGGCAAGGGTATAACCGGCCAGGATCTCGCTCAGCGTCACGAGCAGATTGTACCAGAACAAACCTGTCGCGAACCCTTGGTACAAGGCGAGTGCGATCGCCGACGGTGCAGGAAGGACGATCTCCGTTACCCCGAGCACGCGCACCATTCCCTCCCAGCCTCCGACGAAGATGACGAGGGTGAAGGGAATGAGCGCGATCTCGGGCTTTCTGCGGATCGCTCCACGCGGATCGTGCAGGAGCATCCGCAGCATCGAAAAAGACTTCACGTCGGCTTCCTCAAGGCTTTTTAAATCCCTTCGCCTGCTTGATGACCGCTTCGCGGTCAAAATTATTGATCTCGTCGGTAAACTCGTTCGTGTAGTACTTGCTTACATCGATTTTCTTTTTGAGACGGTCGATCCGAATGAGGTAATTCTGGTACCCTTCCATGTTGGCCTTCGGCAAATCGCCGAACTTGTTGGTGCCGACGGCGTTGCGGGACTGAATCCCTGCGCGCACCGCTACCACCTTGGCCTCGCGCCTCACGGCCGCATCGGTCACTCCGCCGCGCGGCGCTGTCTGGGGATAGACCTTCCAGTGGATGCGAACGGCGGCCTCGGGATTTACTTCTTGGAAGATCTGCGCCTTGGCGAGGCCGCGGGCGAGACCGATGAGCATCTTGCGGCGCGTCTTGTAGAACTTGCTAGGCACCACGAGGCTGCCCGCGATGAAGTTCTTCGCGCGGGGATCCTTGATGATTTTCGTGAATTTCAGCCCCCGGCTCTCCATGGAGGCGTAGGCCGCATCCCAGAGCGAGAGGGCATGCACCCGGCCCGATTGAAGCGCTGCGGCCGCGCGGCCGCCGACGCCGACTTCGATCAGGTCGAAATCCTGGCCTCGCTGGAAGCCCAAGGTCCCCATCAGCGCGCGCGCGTAAAGAGTGCCCTGGCTCGCAAAGCTCGAAACACCGATGGTTTTGCCCTTCAGGTCGGAGAGCCCATTCAGACCGCCTTTGGCGGGAAGGGCGATGCCGAAGATATCGCCACGGATCGAGGTGTAGTAGAAACTCACGTCGGTTCCCTTCTGCACGCCTACCATGGCGGCCGTAGGGTTGCCGTAGGCAACATCCGCCTTGCCACCCATGACGATCTGCATCGCCATCGAAGAGCCCCGCGTCGTGTTCACCTCGACCTCAAGCCCCTCGTCCTTCCAATAGCCCAGGTATTCAGGAAGCGAACTCGCGATGGCGAAGCTTGGGGAGAGACGCGGCAGGGCGTGGACGAGGACGACTTTCTCGAGTGCAAGGGCCGCCGTCGGCGTGAGGAGGCATACTCCCAGAAACAGGGCAAACAGGAATTTTCGCATGGAACGCATGGCTGTCTCCTTCCGAAAGAGTTGAGCAAGTGAGGGGGCGCGTGCCGGGGAATTAATCGAAGACACCCCCCACCTGAAAGATACCTCGGATGTGGCTCACGAACTTGCCGAACTCCGGCGTCGTCATTATATCGAGGGTACGGGGCCTGGAAAAACGCACCTCAAGCACCTCCGCGATGCGGCCCGGGCGAGGTGTCATGACGACCACCCGGTCGCCGAGGAAAATGGCCTCCGGGATGCTGTGGGTGATGAAGAAAACCGTCTTTCCGCTCTCCATCCAGATGCGCTGGAGCTCGAGATTCATCTGCTCGCGCGTCATCGCGTCGAGCGCCCCGAAGGGCTCGTCCATCAGCAGCACGGCCGGGTCGTGGACCAGGGCGCGCGTGATCGATACCCGCTGTTGCATCCCGCCTGAGAGCTCGAAGGGATATTTCTGCTCGAAGCCCTCTAGGCCCACCAGGCGAAGAAGGGACCGCGCCCGGTCGAGGAACCGCGCCCGATCGAGGTCCTGAACGTCGATGGGCAGCATCGTGTTCTCGAGCACGGTCCGCCACTGGAGTAGGACCGCGTCCTGGAACACCACCCCAATGTCACGCCGGGGGCCCTCGATGGGGGTGCCGCGGAGGGTGACCTCGCCCTCGGATTTGTCCAGGATGCCCGCGAAGATCTTGAGCAGGGTGCTCTTTCCGCACCCGCTGGGCCCCACGACCGAGATAAACTCGCCCTCGTAGATATTGAGGTCGATATCCTCAAGGGCGTTTACTTGGCCCCCCTCGAGTGTATCGTATATCTTGGTGAGTCCCTGGCAAACGATGACGGATTCAGCCAAGCCGACGTATCTCCCGCGGTTTCTCCCGCGCTGCACAGCCGTGCGGGCAGCGTGTCCCGACGGCCAACAACTACTACCCCATCGTCCCGGCCGACGTCACGGACTTACTGCCTTGCACGTACGGAAACATACGCTTCGACGGATAATGAGAGTGCTTTGTCATGGCGAAACCTTATCAAGACGTGACAGAGAAGCAGCATACTGCGAGGAAGATGATCTTGAAAGTCACGGACCTGGTTACGCTAGCAAATCCCGCCGCACCCCGCCATTGGGCCCAGCTCACGCCGACGGAGGAAGCCGCAGGCGCTCGCGCTCAATGATCGTGTGCATGGCGAATTGATAAGTTTAGCCTGAATTCAGGTCTTTCGTCGCCTTGCCCGTCCAGTCCAAAAACTCATCTGAATCTATGCCGCCTCTCGGAAATAGTATCTGAGCATGGCATTGTTGCCCAATCGGCCAAGATCGAGTCGGGATATGTTCACCTTCCCGAAGAGAACAGGTGGCTTTCCGATTTTGAAATCGAGGTCCTCCAGTTCCCGAATGGGCGCCATGACGATCAGGTCGACTCGATGTCCCAGGCCCTGGCGTGGGCCAAACCCCGCGGAAACCCCCTCATCGTGGCGGGTGGAACAAGGATATTTTCCTGGGAAAGCGGGGAATTTCGGCGTAGTTCCTGCCTTGACTCTTTCCCGTAAGGAAGCGTCCATGTCCGGCAGGGAGGACTGGACATGGACGCCAATCTCGAAGATGAAGTTACCCGATTGAAAGAGCTGAATCTCCGCCAACTGCGAGAATATTGGGAGGCTCACCTGGGCGGATCCCCGCCCTCATGCAGGAGCGCCGATATTCTCCGGCGCATCCTCGCCTATAAACTTCAGGAAGAGGCCCATGGCGGCCTCTCCCCGGCTGCCCGAAGGAAACTCCGAAAAATCGCCGGGTCGGATTCCCGAAATCCAATTTCGGAACTCCCCCAGGGAGCAGGTCTCAAGCCCGGCACTATCCTGACGCGCGAGTGGCAAGGAACGCTTTATCAGGTCCGGGTTCTGGATGGGGAATTCGAATA
>JAQBZT010000121.1 GCA_027622355.1 bacterium
CGCGGTCGGAATTGTGGGCAATCGATGCGGAATCGGGGCAAGGGCCTCGGTTGCCGCATAATTCCGGTTTCCATCTATTTTTTTCGGGAGGCCGGCGGCCTCCCTGGGCGCAGATTCCTCCGAAAGGAAATCCAAATGGATTTTTCCCTGACAGATGAGCAAAAAGCTTTGCAAGCGCTGGCGCATGATTTTGCAGAAAAAGAGATCCGCCCCGTTGCCCACGAGCGGGACAAAATTGCCGACCCCCACGAGCGCTTCCCGTGGGATGTGGTGGAGAAGGCGAGCCATGTTGGCCTTCGGACGCTGGCGCTGGCGGAGGAGAAGGGTGGGGCGGGTGCGGACATCCTGACCCTCTGCCTGGTGGGAGAGGAGATGGCCTGGGGCGACCTCGGGATCGCCGTCACGTTCGATCAGACGTGGAAGATCACGCATCTGCTGGATCGCCTGGCGAGCGAGGAGCAGCAGGCGCGCTTCCTGCCCGCTTTCCTGGAGGATCACCGCTTCCATCTGGCGGTGGGCATGACCGAGCCCAACGGCGGCTCCGACAACATCATCCCCTACAGCAGCCCCGATGCGGGGGTTCGGACAACGGCGGTTCGGGAAGGAGATCAGTGGAACGTCAACGGGATGAAACATTTCATCAGCAACGGGGGCATCGCCAAACTCTACTTCGTCGCCCTGCGGACGGACACCAGCGTCGGGGTGGCGGAGGGGCTCACCTATTTCATCGTCACGCCCGACATGGATGGTTTTTCCATCGGCCGGATACACGACAAGATGGGCCAGCGCCTCTCCCAGAACGCCGAACTCATCTTCGAGAACTGCAAGGTGCCGGACGCCAACCGGGTCACCGAGGTGAACGGCGCCCACAAGGCGCGGCAGAGCTTCGTGAAGGGCTCGAACCTCGAGGCGGCTGCCACCGTCCTGGGAACGGCCCGGGCCGCGCACGAGGAGGCGCTCGAGTATGCCCGCAACCGCGTGCAGGGCGGAAAGCCCATCATCGAACACCAGGCCATCGGCTTTATGCTGGCTGACGATTTCATCGAATACGAGGCGTCGCGGCGCCTTCTCCACTACGCGGCCTGGACCACGGGGCAGCCCGATCTGTACGACCCGAAGATGGTTTTCATGACGAAAACTTTCGTGTCGGAAGCCGCCTACCGGATTGCGACCCGCTCGCTCGAAGTATGGGGCGGAATGGGGTATATGACAGAAGCACCCATGGAAAAATACCTTCGCGATGCCACCAGCTTCTTGCACTCGGACGGAACCAACCAAGCCATGCGGGTCCGGGCGATGCAGTTCCTATAGGAGAGTGAAAGGATATGAGCGTTCTAAAAATTCGTGCACTGGAGGCGAAGGGGCTGCAGATACCCCTTGAGCGCCCCATCGCCAGCGCCCTGGGGACCTACACCCATGTGGATTGCGTTGCCACCTTTCTGCACACCGAGGGCGGGCCGACCGGCTACGGCCTCACGATGGGGCTCGGTGGCAGCGCCGGAAAAGCGATCGTCCCCTATATCGAGCACGAACTCGCGCCCCTGGCCCTCGGCCAGGACGCCCTGGCGCCCGAGGCCCTCTGGCAGCGCCTCTGGGGGCCGAACAAGGCCCGGATGCGGGGCGGCCTCGGCCTCTATTCGCTCTCGGCCGTGGACATCGCCTGCTGGGATGTGGTGGCCAAGGTAGCGAATCTTCCGCTGCATACGCTGGTGGGCGGCTTCAAGAAGGAGGTTCCCGTCTACGGGAGCGGCGGGTGGCACACCCTCTCCGACGGAGAACTGGTGGCCGAGTGCGAAATGTTCGCCGCCAAGGGGATTGGGGCCTACAAGATGAAGATCGGCAGTACGCGGGATGAGGAGCGAGTGGCGCTCATCCGCGAGAATATGGGGGACGATTTCATCCTCTACACCGATGCCAACCAGAAATACTCCGTCCGCGAGGCAGTCGAGGTTTCCGCCATGCTGGCCGACTACGGCGTCGCCTGGCTGGAGGAGCCGGTTCTCGCCGATACCTTGGACGATCTGGCCGAGGTGGCCGAGAAGAGCCACGTCCCCATCGGGGCGGGGGAGAATGCCTACATGCGCTGGGGCTTCCGGGAAATTTGCGAGCGCCGCGCCGCGGCCTACCTCCAGCCCGACATCTGCCGCTGCGGCGGAATCACGGAGTTCATCAAGATCATCCATCTGGCGGACGCCTACTGCCTCTCCCTGTGCAGCCACCTGGTGCACGAGCTCTCGATCAGCATCGTGGGCGCCTCGCCCGCCGGCGGGACGGCGGAGTACGTGGAACTGTTCCCGGAGGGGACGCTGACGAACGAGTTCAAGGTGGTGAACGGCTGCATCCGCGTCCCGGACGTTCCGGGGCACGGCGTGGAGTTCACGGCAGAGGCGTTCAAGCGCTTCGCCGGTTAATACTTGGGCGCGGAAGAGAGAGGCCAACCCCCTTCCACGTTCCTTTTATTGAGTGAGGTTGATGGTGAGACTGTTGACGTACGACTACCGGGGCGTCCAGCGCGTGGGCGTTTATGTGGGGGAGAAAGTGGTGCATCTCTCGCGCCTTTGCGGCCTGCTGGGCCGGCCGGATATGGACATCCGCTCCATGCGCGCCCTGATTGAAAAATGGGATGCCATCGGGCCCGCCATGCACGATTTCATCGCCGAGGCTGAGAAAAACACCGCCAAGCTGGCCCCCGTCCTCATGGATCCGGCCGATGTGACGTTTCTGCCTCCGGTGCCGAATCCCCCGAAGCAGGTCCTTTGCATGGGGCTGAACTACAAGGATCATGTCGCGGAGGGCCTCAAAGCCAAGGACGTGAAAACCGAGAAGGTCGAGCTCGATCAGCCCATCTTCTTCACGAAGGCCCCCACGACCCTCATCGGCCACGGCGCGCCGACCCCCCGCCACGCCTGCACGGAAAAGCTCGACTACGAGGCCGAGTTGGTGGTCATCATCGGCAAGCGCGGAAAGAACATCCCCAAGGAGAAGGTCTACGATCACATCTTCGGCTACTGCTGCGGCAACGACATCTCCGCCCGCGACCTTCAGCGGCGGCACAAGCAGATATTCAAGGGAAAGACCCTTGATGGAAGCTGCCCGCTCGGCCCCTACATCGTTCCGAAGGAAGACTACGGCGACCCGATGAACATGAAGATCGGGAGCCGGGTGAACGGAGAGGGCCGCCAGAGATCGAACACGAACATGATGATCCACGACATCCCCGCGATGATTTCAGCCCTCTCGGAGGGCTTCACCCTTGAGCCGGGTGACATTTTCATGACCGGGACGCCCTCGGGCGTAGGCTACGCCCGCGAGGTGCCGACGTTCCTGCAGCCCGGAGATGTCGTGGAAATCGAGGTCGAGGGACTGGGTGTCCTTCGCAATCCTATCGTTGAAGGCGATTAGACTAGAGGAAAAATTTAATGAGTGCTGACGAGAAATACTACGCGTCTGCCATTCGGCGCGGAGATACGCAGTACGGTAAGGGTTACACGGAAAAACTTTTCGAGCGCCTGAATGCGCTCGACCCCGGATTCTCGATGATTATGCAGCAGAGCATCCACGGCGGGCTCTACGACCGCGAGGTGATCCCCCACAAGGTGCGCGAGCTGTGCGCCATCTCCGCCCTTTTGGTCACGGGGCGCTTCTCCCAACTCCGCTCGCACTTCACCGCGGCGCAGAGCTATGGAGCGGAAGACAAGGAAATTCTGGAAGTTATCCTGCAAATGTTCACCTATATTGGAGCTCCCGCCGTCCTCGAGGGGATCAAGGTGTTCGAGGCCTGGACGAGCAGCGGAAAGGCCATGTCCGGCTACGGCACGGGAGAGAAATAGGCCCGAGTTCATCCACGACAGACCCCCATGAGGGAGGTTTCCCATGTCCACGGTCAAGACGGATATCCCCATTCACGGCACATGCGATGCCGCTTACAAGGCGATCGAAGAAGTCTTCCGCGAGAACTTCGCCACCCGCGAGGAAGTGGGAGCCGCCGTCTGCGTTTACCGGGACGGGGAAAAGGTGGTGGACCTCTGGGGGGGCTACGCCGACAAAGAGCGGACGCAGCCCTGGGAGGAGAACACCATTGTCATCATGCATTCGATCGCCAAGAGCATGTGCGCGCTCTGCGTGCATACCCTCATTGACAAGGGCCTCGTCGATCTGGAGGCGCCGGTGGCGGCCTACTGGCCTGAGTTCGCCCAGGCGGGGAAAGAGAAAGTCCTCGTCCGGCACGCGATCAGCCACTCGTGCGGCGTCATCTTCAACGACGCGGCCCCGAAGGGCTCCTGGTTCGACTATCCGGCCCACGTGAAGGCGATCGAGGTGCAGGAGCCTGCCTGGGAGCCCGGGACGGAGGGCGCCTACAACTCGATCAACATCGGCTTCATCCTCGGGGAGATCGTCCGCCGGGTGTCGGGGAAGACGATCGGGACTTTTCTCCGCGAGGAGGTGACCGGCCCCCTGGGGGCGGACTACAACATCGGCCTTAGGCCGGACGAGGCGGCCCGGGTGTCCGACACGATCTTCAACCCGGAAAACGGCTTCTGGAAGCGGGCGCAGGACCCCACCCTCCCGCTGGCGCGGGCCCAGCACTCAAAGCCCGATGTGGACGACATGCAAAACTCCCCCCAGATGCGCGAGGGCGAGTTGCCCTCCTTCGGCGGTCACGGCAACGCGCGGGCGATGGCGCGCATCTACGGGATGCTGGCCTGCGGCGGCGAGATCGGCGGGGTCCGCATTCTCAGCGAGGCGTACGTCCGGGGGCTGCCCAACCTCCAGTGGGAGAAGGACGATCAGAAGATGGTGGGCCGCTACGTCCGCATGGGGCTGGGCTTCTGGCTCAACGAGCCGACGTTCATGCCCATGGGGAAGAATATGAGCGCCTTCGGCCATCCCGGATCGGGCGGGGCGGTGGGCTACGCCGACCCCGAGCGGCGGCTCTCGTTCAGCTATTCGCCGAATTTCCAGCGCGAGGGGGTGGGGATGGGCATTCGCTGCACCTCGCTCATGCAGGCGGCGGCGGAGATCAAATAGGGGCAGGCGATGGCGAGAGATCGGGGGCTGGCAGGAAAAGTGGCGCTCGTCACGGGCGCGGGCCGCGGCATCGGCCTCGGCATCGCGCGGTGTTTGGCCGAGGAGGGGATGCACCTGGCCCTGGCCGATGTCTCCCTTCCGGGGGTGGAGCAGGCTGCGGAGGAGATTGCGGCCCTGGGCGTCAAGGCGGTCCCCCTGGCATGTGATGTGCTGGAGGAGGCCTCCTGCCAGGCCGCCGTGAATGAAACGATCGAGCGCCTCGGAGGGCTGCACACCCTGGTGAACAACGCGGGCGTTCTGGGCGGACCCGATCTGCACCTGGGGCTGATGAACATCACTGCCGAGGATTGGGACGCGGCCTTCCGCGTCAACGTCCGGGGTATTTTCTTCATGATCCGCTCGGCCACTGCGCACTTCAAGGCGCAAAAGGAAGGGTGCATCATCAACATCTCCTCGCGTGCCGGGAAGGACGGCCGGCTCTTGAACCCGCAGTACAGCTCGAGCAAGGCGGCGGTCATCAACCTGACCCAGGCGCTGGCACGGGAGTTCGCTCCCTCGGGCGTCACGGTCAACGCGGTGTGCCCGGGCGTCATCTGGAGCGCGATGTGGGAAAAGCTGGCGGGCCTGATGGTGAAGGAAAATCCCAAGCTGGCCGGGCTTTCCGCCCGGGAGGTCTTCGATGATATTGTCCGGCAGACGCCGATGGGACTGGCCCAGACCCCGGAGGATATCGGCCGGGCGGTGGCTTTTTTGGCGAGCGCGGATGCGCGGACCATCACCGGGCAGGCGCTCTCGGTCGATTCCGGTTCCGTAATGCATTAAAAATCAATCCGAATCCGTTTTTGAGTGTGATCTATTTCATTGACATCCAATTTCCGCCCATGCTACATTTTGGGCGGAAAGTTGCATGTTTTCAGTACGATTTCATGTTATCCCGCACGGATGCCAGTGGGGACGCGTTTTGTGCGGAACGCAAAGTTCCGCTCCGTATCGGGGAGGGCGAAGTTGACGAAGCGCGACTATACGATTCTGATGATTCCCAGCGACAAGAGTGGCACCCGGCGGTTTACGCTCTCGCGGAGATTCCTGGTCATCAGCTCTGTCGTCTTGATGGCTTTGATGGGGCTGAGTGGCATCCTCATCATGGACAGGATCCATCTCGAATCAAAGGTCAGCCGCCTGATTCCGCTAGAGGAGCGGGCCGCCGCCCAGAGCGAGCTTCTCGATCGGTTCCGCAACCGCTTGCGGCAGGTGGATCAGCAGCTCGGCCGCCTGCGCAGCTTTGAGTCCCAGCTTCGCGTCATGGCGTCGCTGCAGCCGAATAAGCGGAACAACGATCTCGGCGTCGGCGGCGTCAGCAAGGGCGATATCATCGGGCGCGTGGGCAAGCTGGGTCCCGGCGAGCGGCGCCTTGCCTTCCGGCTCGACCGGCAGTTCAAGGATATCGAATCCCGGGCAGAGATGCAGAAGGACGGCTTCGGCGACCTGCTCCGGGCGTTCCGGGAAAAACGCGTTTCTCTCGCGCACACCCCTTCCATTCTTCCGGTCAAGGGTTGGCTGACCTCCGGGTTCGGCCGCCGCAAATCAGCTTTTACCGGCCGCCAGGAGTTTCACTCCGGGATTGACATCGTGGCCCGGCGCGGAACCCCGATCACCGCGCCCGCCGATGGCATCGTCATCAAGGCGCGGCGGGAAGTGGGCTACGGCAAGACCGTTGAAATTCGCCATATGCAGGGCATCATCACCCGCTTCGCCCACAACCATAAACTCTTTGTCCAGGTCGGGCAGCGCGTTCAGCGCGGCGATGTGATTGCAGCGGTGGGGAGCACGGGCCGCTCGACGGGTCCCCACCTGCACTACGAAGTGCGGTTGAACGGCATTGCCGTCAATCCGCTTCTGTATATCGTAGACTGGGACTTCGCCCGCAGGTAGCCGCCGCAACGATTTTGCCCCCAACCTCTTTTCCCGGCCAATGTCTTGCGTGTTATCTTAGTCGGTGAGATGTGTTTTGTTTTTGTGCCGTATGGGAGTGGCCCTTCATGGGTTCTGTGATTGGCTCAGTTTTGTCGAAGTTCAAGACCGTTTTTCCCTCGGCCAACGAACGGCTCCTGAGAAAAATCCAGCCTATCGTCGAAGAGGCGCTTTCAGCCCATGAGCGACGATGAACTGCGCGCCCAGACCGGGCGGCTCCGGCAGCGCCTGGAGGCGGGAGAGACGCTCGACGACATCCTGTCCGAGGCGTTTGCACTGGTCCGGGAGGCAGGCCGGCGGTTTTTGAACATGCGCCACTTCGACGTGCAGATCCTCGGGGGCGTGGTTCTCCACCGCGGGATGATCGCGGAGATGAAAACGGGCGAAGGCAAAACCCTCGTCGCCACCCTGGCGGCCTACCTGAACGCCCTGTCGGGGAAAGGCGTCCACATCGTCACGGTGAACGACTACCTGGCCCGGCGCGATTCGACCTGGATGGGAAAAATCTTCCGGGGGCTCGGCCTGACGGTCGCGTGCATCCAGCACGATATGGATGACGACGAGCGGCGCGATGTCTACGCGGCCGACATCACCTACGGCACGAACAACGAATTCGGCTTCGATTACCTCCGGGACAATATGAAGTTCGACCCCGGCACCTTCGTCCAGCGGAAGCTCCATTACGCCATCGTGGACGAGGTGGACAGCATCCTCATCGACGAGGCCCGAACACCGCTCATCATCTCGGGCCCCGCGCACTCGGTGAAGCCGCGGTACGAACTCGCCGACGGTCTCGCCCGGCACCTCGTCGAGCGGCAGAAGGAGTGGACGGCCGCCGACGACAAGGTCCAGTCGTGCATGGTGAAGGTGTCGGGGCTCGAAGGCGACATCCGCAATGCCCGCGACAAGGCCGCGATCCCGGCGATGAAGGCCAAACTCGAAGCCGCCCGCGACGAGCTGCCCTTCCTCGAAGCCGCTCGTGACCAGCACGTGCAGTACTTCGAGGTCGAACTCGACAAGAAGCAGGCGTCACTCACCCACGAGGGCGTCACCGAGGCCCAGCGCAAGGCGGGCATCGGTTCGTTCTACGTCGGCGACAACATCGACCTTCCGCACCTTCTGGAGCAGTCGCTCCGCGCCCACGTCGTCTACGTCCGCGACCGCGACTACGTCGTCGCGCCCGACGAGAACGGCGAGATGG
>JAQBZT010000122.1 GCA_027622355.1 bacterium
AGGCGCGCCCACCCCACAAAAGGTTGAAAAGGGGGTTTTCAGGAGCCCGCAGGCGGGAGGAAAGAGGGGATTTCCCCTGTCTTGATCCAGTGCGACCAGTCCCTCATGGCGGCCCGCGTCGTATCGAAGGCCAACTCTTCATAATTGATTTCATCGGGACCGACCATCTTCAGGGCGGTGCTTTCGCTGTTCGCCCTCGGGGTGCCGCCGATCACATCGCCTGCATAGACGATCAGGACGACCGGGTTCTGGGGGAATGAGTAAACGCCGAGCAGGGGGCCGACGCGCACGTCGATGGCGGCTTCTTCTTTTGCTTCCCGGGCCGCCGCCGCCTCGACCACTTCGCCGCGATCAACATATCCCCCCGGAAACGTCCAGAGCCCCTTGCCGGGATTGTGCGCCCGCTGAAGGATGATGGCTTTTTCCTCGATGGCGGGGATCACGCCGGTCGCCACCTTCGGATCGAGAAAGTGCACGTGGCCGCACCCGGGGCGCGTGCAGCAAAACTGCATGCTCCCGTCGAAGTCCCACTTCCGGTACGCCAGCGGGCTTCCGCAAGAGACGCAGTGGCGTATCTTGCCACCGAGGTATGGATGGGCGGGCGGCGTATCGCTCAATTGTATAGGCTCCCGCGCACGGTGATTTTCATGTCAGATACTTTTCCGCCCCCGGCTGGCAGTAGGGGTTCATCTTGGCCTCCTGGCCGATGGTTGTCTCGGGGCCGTGGCCGGGGTGGACGATGGTCCCGGGTGGAAGGGTGAGCAGCTGGGTGCGGATGCTCCGCAGGAGGGTCTCGGCGCTGCCCATGTACAGGTCTGTCCGGCCGATCGAGCCGGCGAACAGCGCGTCGCCGACGAAAGCATGGCCGGGTGCATCTCCCTCGCCCGGGGAGTAGAGCGTAATATTTCCCGGAGCGTGCCCGTCGGTGAGCCGGATCTCGAACTTCAGAAGGCCCACATCGAGAGTCTCGCCCGGGATGAGAAATCCGTCCACCTCCGGTACGGGCGGCTCGGGGAAGCCATAGGCCCGGGCGGCGTTCGGCATATTTTGGAGGTTGAACATCTCCGCCTCGTGGAGAAGGTAGGGGATCCGGAGCTTTTCCTTCGCCTCGGCGACCCCCTCGGCGTGATCCAGGTGGGCGTGGGTGCCGACGATTTTGACCGGGCGCAGCCCGAGGGTGGTGAATCGTTCGATCACATGATCCACCTCGGCGCCCGCGTCGATGTAAATGGCTTCCTTCCGGTCGGGGCATCCCACAATGTAGCTGTTCATCTGAAAAGCGCCCACCGGAATCTGCTCAATAATCACGGGGTGATTTCTCCTTGCGGAAATGATCTCCGAGAAAGCTCTTGCCGGAAAATATCACCTTGCAAGAGTGGCCCGGGAGGTGGAAGAAGCCATGTGCGCGCGGAATTATCTGAGCTCGGAAGGAGGAAAGATGATGATTTCGATGCGGCGGTTTTTCTGCCTGCCCTCAGGGGTTTTATTGTCCGCGATGGGGCGGAATTCACCCAACCCCGCGGCCGAAACGGTTTTGGGATTGAGGTTGCCGGCCTCCACCAGATAGCGGGCGACCCGCGTCGCACGCCCGGAGGAAAGTTCCCAGTTGGACTCAAAAACTTTTTCGAGGCGTGGGCTGATGGGAACGTTGTCGGTGTGGCCATGTACCTGGAACTCTCGGTTGTTGTAGCGGCGGAGCGTGACGGCCACCTTGTCGAGCAGGCGCTTTCCTTTCGCCTGGATATCAATCTTTCCCGATGCAAAGAGCAAATTACTCGCCAGGCGGATGACCAATTGTTCCCCGGCGAGATGCACGCCGATCGCGTTTGAGGCGATTTCGCTCTTGAACGTGGCCTTTAAATCTTTTTCCACTTGTTCCTGAAGTTTGAGGCGGTCCTCGAACCTCGCGAGCCGCTTGCGCAAGCCGACGCTCTTTTCTTCCAGGACGATGATTCTTTTTTTGTTTTCCGTGAGAGTGCGATCGAGAATCGTCACTTTTTGCTGGGCCGATTTCGTGTCCTCGGCCTGGGTGGTGGAGTTGGCCCGCAAATCGGATATCTTGGTTTCAAGTTGCTGGCCATAGCGGCGGGCCATGGTGAGCGATTGGCCGAGCGCCTCGTTCTCGGTTTTCATCCGGTCGATTTCCTTGCGGAATTTCTCCGTGCCCCGCTGATAATTGCCGATTTCGGACCGGGCGTCCTCCAACTGGCGGCGCAGTGTCGTGGCCTCGGCTACTTTCCGCTCATAGTCCTCGACCGCAATGCACCCCCCCAGAAGGAAGACGCCGGCGGCCAGCGCGATAATGGTATTTTGAGGTTTTCCGATCATTCGTTCGCGCCTTTGGAGAGAAAGCGTCCCGCCTCCTCCACGTCGTCGCGGCTGCCGACAACGAAAGGAGTGCGTTGGTGCAGTTTTTCCGGCGGGATGTCGAGAATCCTGCGGTGGCCGTCGGTGGCGGCGCCCCCGGCCTGTTCCACGATAAATGACATCGGATTGCATTCGTAGAGGAGCCGGAGTTTTCCGTTCGGATTTGACTTGTCGCCCGGATAGAGAAAGATCCCGCCCTTGAGGAGATTCCGGTGGAAATCGGCCACCAGCGAACCGATGTAGCGCCCGGAGTAGGGGCGGCCGGTTTCCTTGTCCTCTTCTTTCAGGTAGCGGATGTAGCGGTTCATCCCCTCGTGCCATTTCGTGGAGTTGCCCTCGTTCGTGCTGAAGATATTCCCGCGGGCGGGAATCTCGATGTTCGGATGGGACAGGAAGTACTCTCCCACCGAAGGATCGAGGGTAAAGCCGTTCACCCCGTTCCCCGAGGTGTAGACCAGCATGGTGGATGAGCCGTAGATGACATAGCCCGCGCACAACTGATTGAATCCCTGCTGCAGGAAATCATCCACCACGGGCTCGCGGCTCAGGTCGGGGCGTTTCAAAATGGAGAAGATGGATCCGATACTGACATTCACGTCGATGTTGGATGAGCCGTCGAGCGGATCGTACACAACCACATATTCTCCGCGGTTGACCAGTTCGCTCGGGATGACAAAGAGGTCGTCCATTTCCTCGCTGGCCATCGCCGACACGGCGCCGGTATGGTCCAGCGCCTTGCGGAAGACCTCATTCGCGTAGGAGTCGAGCTTCTGGACTTCCTCGCCCTGGATATTCGTGTGTCCGGTCAGACCGAGAATATCCACCAGGCCGGCCTTGTTGACCTCGGCGTTGATGATTTTCGAGGCGAGGGAAATCTGGCTGACCAGGCGGGTGAACTCCCCCCGGGCTCCCGGGTGGTGCCGTTCTTCCTCGCTGATGTGCCGCTCAAGGGTGAACCCCTTGGTGGAATTTTGTTTCGTGGCCGTCGTTGTCATCCTCTTCGATCCCCCGGCCCTGGTAAGCGGCAGTGCACCCCGTCCCTTTGGGGAGGGAGCGGTTGTCGATCCGCCTGGAAAGCGCCTTAGGCGCTCACCAGCTCTTTTTCCATCGCTTCGGTGTAGCTGCCTGAGCGGGCGGCGCCGTTGCACTTGCAGCGGTGGGAAAAGACCCGCTGGGCCTTGGCCACGTTGGCCGCTTTGCCCCCCCACGCCTTGAGCGCGGGCGCCTGCAGGGCCCGGCCGTAGGAGAAGCTCAGCTCCCAGGCAAGATGCCCCTTTGCGTTCATCTCGTTCAGGTGGGCCGTGGCGGCTTCATCGGTCTGTCCGCCGGAGAGGAACACGATGCCCGGAACCGCGGCGGGCACATGCCGCCGGAAGCAGCGCAAGGTGGCTTCGGCCACTTCCCGGATGGTCGCCTGAGAGGAACAATCCTTGCCCGAGAGCACCATGTTCGGCTTGAGCAGCATGCCCTCGAGGGATACGCGCTGCGCATAGAGCTCTCTGAAAACGCTCTCGAGCGTGCCGGAGGTGACGTCGAAACAGCGCTCGATGGTGTGATTGCCGTCCATCAGCACTTCGGGCTCGACGATGGGCACCAGCCCCGCCTCTTGCGAAAGAGCGGCGTAGCGGGCGAGGGCATGGGCGTTGGCGTCGATGCAGTATTGACTCGGGATGCCGCCGCCGATCGTGATGACGGCGCGCCATTTGGTGAACCGGGCGCCGAGTTCGCGGTATTCGTTGAGCCGCTCGCGCAAGCCGTCGAGCCCTTCGGTGACCGTTTCTCCCGCCGCCCCGGCGAGGTCCTTGGCGCCCTTGTCCACCTTGATGCCGGGAATAATGCCCTGGCGGGAGAGGACTTCTGCCAGCGGGGTGCCGTCTGAAGCGTTTTGGCGCAGGGTTTCATCGAAGAGAATGACGCCGCTGATGTGCTTGGAGATCTCCGGCGTGGTGAAGAGCATTTCGCGGTAGTCGCGCCGGCTCCCTTCGGTGGATTCGGTGCCGATCTCGTCAAACCGTTTTTTGATCGTGGACCCACTCTCGTCTGCGGCAAGGATTCCCTTGCCTTTTGCAACCATATCTTTGGCGGTGGCTTGAAGGTCGAAGGTGGCCATGGCGACACTCCTGATTCTTATTCTGGATGAAATAAAAGGGTGGAAAGATATCCTCTCCTCCGATGATCGGCCCCGGATGTTCGGAACCGCAATCCGAATAACCCCTTTGCCGCTCCGCCCCTCGGGGGAGGAGGCGCCGCAAAGGACCCGCATCGATCAAGATTAAAGTCATCTCCACGGCCAAGAATAGCAAATTCGACCACGTGACGGAACCGGACCCGGCCGGCAGATATCTGTGATAGAAACGAATTCGGGGAGCGAAACTCCCGGAAAACGAGGCCTGGTTTCCGTCTGATTTCGGATGGGGGGGCCAAATCAACCGGTTCGATGTATGCCACCCGGGAGAGGGGGAGGAGCCGATGGACAGCATGCCCCCAGCGCCTGCGGGAGTGTCGGCTGTAGATGCTCCCTCCGGCGCCCCCCGCTACTGGCGGATTCCGGCCTTCTATTTCATCCATTTTTTCGGTGTCGGCGTTTTTTTGCCCTTTTTGAACGTCTTTTATCATGCCATCGGCATCGGGGGGCTGCAGCTCGGCCTGCTCAACGCGGCTCCGCGCCTGGTCCAGTCGGTGGCGCCCCCCATTCTCGGCGCCGTCGCGGACAAGTACCGGCGGGGACGCGAGGTTTTGCTCGTGTGCGCCGGGCTGGGGGTGGCGATTGCGGCGGGCCTTTGGATCGTCCGCTCTTTTTGGCCGCTGCTGATACTCATCGCGGCCTTTTCGATGACGCGCGGCTCCATCGTCCCCATCGCGGAGAACGTGTGTCTGCGCGATTTGAAGGTGCGCGGAGGGCAGTACGGCCGGATGCGCTGGTGGGGCTCTTTCGGCTTTATCCTGGCGGCGCTGGCGGGCGGATGGCTCATCGATCGCTTTTCCATCACGGTCATCTTTCCGGTGGTGGTGGCGAGCGGGGGGGTTTTGGTCGGCGTTCTTTTTTTCTTTCCCCGAGAGGGCGGAGAGCCTCTGGCCGGATTCCGGGGAGCGCTCGGGATTTTTCTGAAGAGCCGGCCCCTGTTCGTATTTTTGAGTACTTCGTTGCTGGTGTCGTTCAGTGCGGGTCCATTCGGGATTTATTTCAGCATCTACCTTCGCGAGTTGGGGATGCCGGCGGGCTTCATCGGGTTGGCCTGGACGGTGGGGGTGGTGAGCGAAATCTTTTTTCTGGTTTTCGCCGAAGCCATTCAGCGAAGGGTCGGTCTCAAGACCATGATCGCCGCGGGAATGTTCGCCGCCGCCTTGCGGTGGGAGATGATCACCTGGTCGCAAAATTCTGTTTTTGTGCTGGCCGTTCAGGCGCTCCACGGGATCCACTTCGGCGTATATCATGCCGCCGCGGTGCAGTATCTGGATGCATTGAGCCCGGCGGCTACGAAGAACACCGCCCAGTCGCTCTACAGCTCGGCCACCTTCGGCGTCGGTGCCTCGGCAGGCGCCTTAATCGCCGGAGCGCTTTTGCCGCTGTGGGGTTTTTCGGGCCTGCTTCACGCGGGTGCCGCCGTGGCCCTGATCGGGGCGCTGGGGTTTGTGGCTTTTTCGGGCGGCGGGCAAGAGGCGTCCCGGTGATGGGGCGCCCTCCCTATGCGGGTTTTCGGAGCCGGACGGCCACCCCGCCCCCGGGGCGTGCGGCGGCCGATTCGACGAGGTATCCCTCGGCGGCGGCGCTCTCGGGAACGCTCCCGGCCGGCTCCCCCGAATCGAGCCATACTTCGAGTACCTCGCCCGGGCCGATTTCCTCGAGGGCAAGCTTGGTCCGCACCCAGGTCATGGGGCAGATTTCACCGAGCAGATTTTCGGTCTTCGCCGGCTTCATTCCGTAGGCTCCTCTCCGCGGAGAAGGCATCATGAACGATCCTGCCATTTTTCTCACCGGTACGGGAACCGGCGTTGGAAAGACGGTGGTGGGGTGCGCCCTGGTCGCCCGCTGGGCGGCGGAGGGCCGGGGGCCGCGCGTCCTCAAGCCGGCTGAGACGGGCTGCGCGCGAAGGGGCGGGGAGCTTTTCCCCGCGGACGCGTGGGCGCTGAAGGAGGCATCGGGCGATCCGAGGCCATTGGCGGAAATTTGTCCCTACCGGTATGCGGCCCCGATGGCGCCCGCCCATGCCGCCGAGCTCGAGGGCGCCCCCCCCGATCTGGATGCGATAGAAGGCGCCATTTCCGCCCTTCGGGCATCGCCCGGCCCGCTGCTTATTGAGGGCGCGGGCGGCCTGCTCGTTCCGCTGGCGCCGGGCGCCCAGATGATCGATCTGGCGGTGCGCTGCCGCCTGCCGGTGCTCATCGTCGCCCCGCTGGGGCTGGGCACGCTGAACGGCACGCAACTCACGGTCCGTGCCGCGCGGGCAGAGGGTCTTTCGGTGGCGGGCATCGTCCTGAACGATCTCGATGGAGAAGAGACGCCTGCCGCGCGCCGGAACCCCTCGGCGATCGAGGCGCTTTGCGATGCGCCGCTTTTGGGGGTGTTTCCGCATCTTCCGGATGTACGGGATCTTCTGTATGGAAGCCAAGAAGGATTGGAGGCAGTTCGCGGACTGTTGCTGCAGGCTGCCGAAGGAATTCAGCTTTCTTTTTAATGAAACGCGTGCGTGTTGCGCTCAGGGACCCTCGGCGAGGGAGAATAGCGCATCTCCCAAGCGCTCTCGCGCATCGGCGATGACCGGGGCCACCGCGCAGGCCCGCGCAGTCGGCGGGGGTTTTCACCGGCCGAAGCCGGTTGGAGAGATGGCGGAAGCCGTTGTCCCAATGGCCGAGAACGCGGTAGCCGGTCCGCGCCTCCGTTTTTTGGATAAGAAACGCACCCAGCTTTCCATCGAGTGCCTCCCGGGCTTGGGCGATATCCGGGAAGAGAAACGGGAGGTCCAGAACTTCCAGCTCCGGCACCCGCGGTGCGAGATAGCTTGTCGAAAAGTAGCACATGCTCAGCAGGCCGCATTCGACCATGGCGAGCAGGTCCTCCGCCTTGTAGCCGAAGTCGAGGACGTTCCAGAAGTGATCGATTTTGACGCGCTCCCCGAGACGCGCCCGCATCGTCTCCCCGAAGCGCAGCGCGGCCCGGCTGTGGGAAGTATGTGGGGGCGAATAACCTGCGAAACGAATTTGGATCGTGCTGGCCATTTTCCTTCCTTTTCTTCAGTGAAAAGTGAGTGAAAAACCGGGTCCGGCCTCACGGGCCGGGAGAATCTATCTTGTTGTCTTGACTCATGCCGTCCTGCTAGGGCATGTTCTCCCGGTTCTTCGGTTTTGGTACCGAAAGGAGATCCCAGAATATGGCATCACTTCAGGAACAACTCTACATCGAGGTAGCCTCCCGAACCCTCGGGCGCCTGACGAAAGACCTTCAGAAAAAGCATGAGCCCAAAAAGGGCGATCGGTTCAACGTCAAGGGTATTACCTATGAGATCGGCCCCCCGAAGTTTTTCGGGCAGGGGATTCAGTTTGAAGTCAGCAGCAAGATACCCGGCGACGAGTTGCCCCCCGACTACAGCGAGTCCAAATATTTCGAAGAAATTCAAAAACAATGTAATAAATGTAGCAAGAATCCCGAGTCCGTCGACATGGAAAATATCGTCCGCGAGACACGCGACCAGGAGCGCAAAGAGCGCGACTACGTCAAGCTGACCTACCAGTACGGCACGGTGGAACTTTACGACGACAAGGAAATCATGCGCGAGGTAGAAAAACAGATCAAAAACCCGAGCAAGGACCTGCCGCCT
>JAQBZT010000123.1 GCA_027622355.1 bacterium
CAGGTCAGGTAAAAGGCCGCGATGGCGAGCGCCCAGCAGTAGTAGGCGAATCCCCTCAGCTGTCCTTCCCGCACGATGCGCAGGAGCCACCTGAGCGCGAAGAGGCCCGTCACCGCCGCGGCGACGGTTCCGATGACATAGGGCAGAAGGTAGACCGGCGTCCCCGCGGGGAGGGTGGCGGTTTTGAGGACAAAGGCGCCCGCGATGGCGGGCACCGAGAGCAGAAAGCTGAACCGCGCCGCCTGCTCCCGCTCGATTCCGAGAAGAAGCGCCATGGCGATGGTCGCGCCTGAGCGGGAGATTCCCGGCACAATCGCCAGCGCCTGAAGAAGTCCGATCAGGATCGCATCCTTCCAGGTCATCTCCTCCTCCTCGCGCTCGCCGCTGCTCCGGCGCGTGCTGAACCAGAGCAGCAATCCGGTGACGACGAGGGTGTAGGCGACGAGCCGTGGGTTGCCGAAAGCGGCCTCGATGAAACTCTCGAAAAGAACGCCCACCAGGGCCGCGGGGACCGACCCGAGGAGCAGGAACCACCCGCTGCGCGCGGAGATCCGGTCTTCTTCGTCCTCTGCCTTTCCGATGAGGGAGAGCGCCCAGGCGCGGAGAATCCGCCAGACGTCCGATCCGTAGATAAACAGCACCGCGACGAGCGTGCCCATGTGGAGCAGGATGTCGAACAGGAGCTGGGATTCCTTCAGGCCGAGCGCCGTCTGGCCCAGGACGAGATGTCCCGAGCTGCTGACGGGCAAGAACTCCGTGAGGCCCTGGAGGATTCCCAGGCCCAGTGCCTGATCCCAGTTCATGTCGCTCTCCTTGGCGGTTCCAAAAGACTATACAAACTTACCGGACTTCCTGCCCCCGAGCCGGCGGACCAGATCGCCCACCTCCTGGGCGCGGTCCGTGTGGCAGAGCAGCAGCGCATCCCCGGTCTCGATGACGATCAGGTTCTCCACCCCGAGTGCCGCGACGAGCGGCTTGCCCGAGCGGACGATCAGCCCCTTTGCGTCCACTGCCTCGGCAACGCTTCCTTTCGGGAGAAGCCAGAGGTTCCCTCCCGCGTCCTTCGGGAGGAGGTTCCGCAGCGCGGTCCAGCTCCCCAGATCGTTCCAGCCGATGTCGGCGGGAAGGACGATTATATTTTTCGCCTTTTCCATGACGGCGTAGTCGATGCTGATGGAGGGGCATTTTTTGAAGGCCCGGTGGAAGGCGGCGCGGTCCCTTTTTCGGAGGGCCTCCGCCGCCTGCCGGAGATGGTTTTTGGCCTTGGGGAGGTGCCGATCGAGTTCCGCGATGGCCCGCCCGGCGCGCCAGATGAAGTAGCCGCCGTTCCAGTAATATTTTCCCGCGGCGAGGTAGCGCCGCGCGGCCGCCAGCCGCGGCTTTTCGGTGAAGCGCTTCACGGCGTAGGCCCCCGTTTTGTCCATCGGAGCGATCCCTCTCCCGCGCTCGATGTAGCCGAAGCCCGTTTCGGGGGCCGTGGGCGGGATGCCGAGGGTGACGATGGCGTCTTCTTCGGCGGCGATGCGGGCAGCGCGCCGGAGCAGTTTACGGAAGCGGACGGGCCGCCGGATGTGATGATCGGAGGGAAGCACCGCCATGACGGCTTCCGGTGCGCGGGCGGATATGAGGTGGGCGGCGAGGCCGATGCAGGGGGCGGTGTTTCGCCCCTCGGGCTCGAGGATGATGTTCCGCGCCGGCACGCCGGGCAGCATCTTGCGGATCAGGCTTCCGTGCCCCTGGCTCCCGATGATGAGCGTCTGCTCGGGCGGAACGAGCCCCTTCAGGCGGCGGAGGGTTTCCTCGAGCAGGGTGAGGCCATCGGCTGAAGCTTTCCCGCCCGGCACACCGCCGCCGGGGGGAAGGAACTGCTTGGGCCGGTCCTGCCGGCTGACCGGCCAGAAGCGCGTTCCGCTTCCGCCCGCCATGACGACCGCCCAGAGGGGCGGGCTGTTTTTTTCCGCCGTCATGGAAGCACCCACTTGAGAATGAAAAAGCCGCCCACGAGAAGGACAAAAAACAAGATTGTCAGAATCCCGAAATAGCGGTCAATGAACGCGCGGATGGAATGGCCGAAACGCTGGATCAGCCATGCCACGAGGAAGAAACGCGCCGATCGGCTCGCGATCGAGGCCAGGATGAAGACGAGGAAACTGATGTGAAACGCGCCGGCAGCAATGGTGAAGACTTTGTAGGGAATCGGGGTGAAGCCCGCTACCCCGACCGCCCAGGCGTCGTAGGTGCGGTAATAGTTCTGGACGAGGTGATAGGTTTCCATCGCGCCGTAGACTTCGAGGATGGGCCTTCCGAGCGTATCGAAGAGGACGAAGCCGATGGCGTAGCCTGCCGCGCCGCCGAGCACCGATGCGGCAGAGCACACGGCGGCGTAGAAGTAGGCGCGCTTGGGGCGGCCGAGCGAGAGTGCCATCAGGAGCGGGTCGGGGGCGACCGGAAAGAAAAACGATTCGCTGAAGGAGAGGCCGGCGAGGGCGGATGTGGCGTACCGACTGTCGGCCCAACTGAGGACCCAGTCGTAGAGCTGCCGCAGCTTACGCATCGGCCAGTTTCACCGAGGGAAACTTCTGGAGCTGGGAGAAGACGACTTCCTTGTATTCGCCCAAACTCTGTTCGTCCTCCGCCTCGAAGCGGAGCGTAAGGGCGGGCTGGGTATTGGAGGCGCGAACCAGCCCCCATCCCTTCGGAAAGGTGATGCGCACGCCGTCAATCTCGACCGTCTCGTACAGGGCGCGGAAGTGCGCGGAGAGTGCCTCCACGATGGCGAATTTCTCCTCCTCCGCACATTCGATACGGATCTCGGGGGTGGCGATGGCGGGCGGCAGGTCGGCCATCAGTTCGGCGAGCGTCTTGCCGCTCTCTGAGAGGAGGTGCAGCAGGCGGACGGCGGCGTAGATGCCGTCGTCGAAGCCATAGTAGTCGTCCTCGAAAAAAATATGGCCGGAGAGCTCGCCCGCGAGCGAGGCTTTTTCCCGGACCAGTCTCTCGCGGATGAGGGAGTGCCCGGTGGCCGACATGATGGGTCTTCCGCCCATTTCCTGAATGGCGATCTGGAGCCGGGAGGAGCACTTCACATCGAACACGATCGCCGCGCCGGGCTTTCGGGTAAGAATGGGCCCGGCGAAAAGGATCATCAATTCATCCCCCCAGACGATGCGCCCGGTGGGGTCCACCGCCCCGATGCGGTCGGCGTCGCCATCGAAAGCCACGCCGAGGCCGGCGCCGCTCTCCTGAACGGCGGTGATTAGGTCCTTCAGGTTGGCCGGCACGGTCGGGTCGGGATGATGATGTGGGTAGTCGGCATCGGGGGTGCAGTAGAGTTCCACCACCTCGGCGCCGATGCGGCGAAGGGCCTCGGGCGCGATGATGCCGCCGGTGCCGTTTCCGGAGTCCACGACGATCTTGATCGGCCGCGCGAGGGTGCGGCCACGGGCGAGGCGCTCGATGTAGGCGGGATGGACATCCACCTCCTCGAAGCTGCCGGGCGAGTTGGCCCGGTGGAGGCGAGCCTCCTCGATGAGGCGGCGGATCTCCTGAATCTCCTCGCCGTGGATGGCCTCGGTGCCGCGGCTGATCTTGAATCCGTTGAACTCGGGGGGGTTGTGGCTTCCCGTGATCTGGACGCCGCCATCGGTCCCCAGGTGGTGGATGGCGAAGGAGAGCGCGGGTGTGGGCCCCATGCCGATGCCCACGACGCGGCAGCCGGCCGCGGAGAGGCCCTCGCGCATGGCGTCGTAGTAGGCGGGGGAGCTGTGGCGGTTGTCCCGGCTGAGGGCGATGCGCGCCCCCCTCGCCCCGCCGAGATGGGTGCCGAGGGCCTGGCCGAGCGTGCGGACGACCTCTGGCGTCAGGTCCCGGTCCACGATGCCGCGGATGTCGTATTCCCGGAAAATCTTGGGGTTGATGAAGGGCAAGCGCCTGGCTCCCTGCCGAAGGATGGACGGGCCTTCAGAGTGGGCGAATTATGGCACCCGCGAGCAGGGGCGGCAAGACGAATCCTTCCCGAGGGGCAGTGATTCCACCGGGTAGGCGATGTATAATCATCCCGCCCCGGACACTCGGGGCGCGTTGCGCTTTTCTTTCTGCCTGCGGGCCGCAGGCGCCGCCGTTCGCTCCAGCCGCCAAGAGAGGATATCTCACGCCGTATGGGTGGGCCGGGTTCGCGCACAGAACGATTCATGATCTGGAGTCTGTTTCATCTGGCGGGTTTTTTTTTCCGCTGGATGGTGCGGGCGAAGTTCATCGGGACCGAGCATATTCCTCCCGGCGGCGGGGCGATCTTTCTCAGCAACCACATATCCGCGCTCGATGCGGTGCTCGTTCCCTGGACGATTTATTCCGTCTATCCGGAGGACACTATCTGGAAGCTGGCGAAAGAGGAGCTATTCCGCATCCCCCTGGCGGGCTGGTACCTTCGCAACATCCACGCATTTCCCATCAAGCGCGGCGCGGCCGAGCTCTCCGCGATTCGGGACCTGGAGGGACGCATCCGCAGGGATAAGGTTATCCTCTACCCCGAGGGGACGCGGAGCCGGGACGGCCGCTTGCGGCGGGGAAACCGGATGGTGGGGAAGATCATCCGCGACACGAAGCCGATCGTGATACCGGTTTATGTCTCGGGCACTGATCAAGTGTTTCCGGTGGGGCGGATTTTCCCGAGATGGGGGAAAGAAATCACGATCCGCTTCGGGGCGTCCCTCTCGCTCGACAAAGAGTACGCGATCGAGAACGTTCGGGAGTCGAGCCAGGCCGTTGTGGATCGCGTGATGGCGGCCATCGCCGAGTTGGGGGAGAATGGGGTGGAGGCGCCGCCAGCGGCACCGAAGGAGGCGAACCGGTGAAGGCGAGGACGAAACGGAAGGGCTCCGGGACGATGCGGGCCTTCTCCCACCTGGTGAGTGAAATCCGCCGGGGGGAGCGCTGGGGCCGGCGCCTCTCAAGGCATCCGGTGTTCCTCCTCTGGCGCGAGTCAGTGGGCGAGGGGATCGCGCGCGGCGCCCGGCCTGTTTTCGTAAAGAGCGATACCCTCTGGGTGGAAGTTGGGGACTCGGCCTGGTTGCAGGAGATGGAGATGCGCTCCGTTCTTTTGCTCGAGACGCTGAATGCGCGGCTGGGGAAGAAAAAGTTGAAGGCGCTGAAGTTCCGTGTGGGCCAGTCGAGGGATGAAGAGGAAAACACTTTGGGTGTGCCCTCCGGGCGGAGCGTGCCGCCCGCCTGGGCGAAGATCGCGGGTGGTGATCGACGCGCCATTGACGATGCGCTCGAAAACATCGCGGACGCGGAATTGAAGGCGAGGGTGGCGAATCTGGTCGAGCGGGTGGAAAGAATCTCTGGCGAGAGGAACTTGTGATGCGTTTTTCCCCGGGCAGTGGTTCACATCTCTGGAAAGTCTTGTCGGTCGTGGTGGTGAGCATTCTTGCGGCGGGCTGCGCCGAGGATGCGCCTGTCGTCAAGCTCACCCCCGCGCTCCGGGTCAAGGCCGAAGGGACGGCGGAGTCCTACTTCCATTTCATCCAGGGATACCACTATGAGATCGCGGGACAGATCCAGCGGGCCGAGAGCGAATATGCAAAGGGTTTGGAGAAGGATCCCTATTCGCCGGAGCTGCTCTCGCGCCTGGCTTCGCTGAAAGTCCGCCGGGGACTGATCGAGGCGGGAAACCGGCGGGCCAATCTCCTGCTCGGCGGCATTTACCGCTCGCAGGGAAAACTCCCCATGGCTGTTGAGGCCTATCAAAGAATTCTCAAGGACTTGCCCGCCGATCGCGAGGCGCTGCTGCTGCTGGGGACGCTCTATATCGAGCTTCGGCGCGGCGACGATTCAGTCCGTATTTTCCGCCGCCTCCTGGCGGAAAACGGCGATGACGTGCTGGGCCGGTACTACCTGGCCCGCAGCCTGATTCTGCAGCGAAAGCTCCAGGAGGCCCGCCGGGAACTCGTCACCCTGACACAGGAACGTCCGCGGTTTGTCCGCGGCTTTCTCCTTTTGGGGCGCCTGCACGAGGAGTTGAACGATCTCGGCGCGGCGGAGCGGGCCTACAAGAGGGCTCTTGCGGTATCGCCGGACAACCAGTTGGCGCGTGCGCGGCTGGGCAGCATTTATATCCGGAAAAACAACATCAAGGGCGCGCTCCAGGAGTATGAAAAGCTCAAGCAGGAGGCGCCCGACAATCCGGAAGTGCACCGGACGCTGGGCATTCTCCGCTTCGATCAGCGCGACTACGAGAGTGCCCTTCGCGAGTTTCGCTTCGTCCTCGCCCGCCGGCCGAAGGATGAGATTGTCCGCAGGTACGTCGCGGCGATCTACCAGGAGCTCAAGCAGTACGATCTGGCTGAGAAGGAGCTGCACGAGCTGATCCGCCTGGTTCCGGGTTCCGCGGAGGGGCGCGCCCAGCTTGTTCGGTTGCTCATCATCAAAAAAGAAGAAAAGAAGGCGGAAGAGGCTCTCGTGAAAGCCGAGTCCGTCCTTCCGAACGATTCCCGCTTTCCGTTTCTCCGGGGGGTGCTTTTCGCGCAGCGGAAAGAGTACGCTCGCGCGCTTCCGTTTTTTCAGCGGGCGGTCAAACTGAAATCCAGCGATGTGGAGTATCGGTTTCGGCTGGCCACGATCCACTATGAGCTCAAGCAGTGGGACGAGACGGAGAAGGAGATACGAGACCTGTTGCGTCTTCAGCCGAAGCACACCAACGCCCTTAATCTGCTGGGCTACATGTTTTCCGAATTGAACAAGAATATTTCCGAGGCGGAGAAGCTACTGGATCGCGCGCTGGCGATCGAGCCCACCAACTCCGCTTTTCTGGACAGCATCGGCTGGATCTACTACCGGCAGGGGCGTTATCAGGAGGCGCTGAAGAAGGTACAGCACGCCTTGGTGAAAAATCCCAAGGATGCCGTGATACTGGATCATATGGGAGACATTCATTTTGCCCTGAAGAACACCGCCCGGGCGCTCGAGTTCTGGGAACAGTCCTACAAAGCGGACCCGAAGAATAACGAGGTGCGCGAAAAGATCCGCCGCCACAAAAAGAGCGCCAGCGCGCCGGGCCGCAAGGGCAAGTAGTGGTTCTCGCCGCTCTCCGCTTCTTTTTTCTCCTTTGCGCTGTTTTCGCCCTGTCGAGCTGTGCCCTCTGGCCGTTCCGCCCGCCCGCCGACATGCCCACCTATGCGGAAGTCTTGAGGGACGCCGCCTCCCGGAAAGGGCCTTCTCATTTCCGGGGGGTCGTCGCCGTCGATCTGCTCCTTCCGGCCGAACCCGTGGAGGGGGCGACGCAGACGGATGGCGGGTTTGCCGGAAAGGCGGTGCTCCTCTGGCAGATTCCCGATTCGCTTCGCATCGAGCCGCTCAGCCCTTTCGGCTCACCGCTCTATGTGGTGGCGAGCCGGCGGGGCGTGCTCCGCATTTTTTCGGTGCGCCGCGGGAGGTTCTACGAGGGGGCGGCGAGTGCCCGGACGATGCGGCAATGGATCGGTGTGCCTCTGGGGCCGGCGCTGCTGTTGCGGGCCCTGCAGGGGCGCTTCCCGGTGATGGAGGAGGGCGACGCGCGGCGGGGGCGGCTCTCCTGGGACTGGCGCGCCCAGGCGATCCGGCTGGAACTGCCGCCCGCGCGGCCGGAAGGCGTTCAGCAGACACTCTGGCTGGACAGCAAGACCCGCGATCTGGTCAAGGTGCGCTTGGGGGAGGGGGAGGCGCGCATCGAGATTCTTTATGGGGAGTTTCGCCGCTCCCCGCGGGGGCGGCTGCCGGTTTCTGTGACGGTGGAGCAGGTGAGCAGCGGGCGCATGCTGAGGGTGAAGGTGCTGGAGGAAATTCCCTCCACGGGGGAAAGCCTTCCTCTTGATCTTTTTGAGCTTTCGATTCCGCCCGGCGCTCCGGTTATTCCGCTCTAAGGGAGTCTTTCATGCGAACCGCCGGAGGAGGCCGGGTCCACTGGCTCGATAGTCCGGCCAAGATCAATTTATTTCTCCGCGTTCTCGGAAAGCGCCAGGACGGCTATCACGAGATCGACACGTGGATGCAGCAGATCTCCCTCTGCGATCGAATCTGGATACGGACGGGCGGAAGGGCGCTGCGGGTGGCCGCCGATCGGGGGGATGTCCCCGACGGAAGGGCGAATCTTGCCTGGCGGGCGGCGGCGGCCCTGCGGCGGGCGGCAGGCGCGAGCGCTCTCCTC
>JAQBZT010000124.1 GCA_027622355.1 bacterium
CGGGGCTCGAAGGAAGGGTGGAGCCCGCCTTCGGGGCGAAGAATGCCGAGGAGTTCAACGCCCTGCGCGTCTCCATCATGAAAGAGCTGGCGGCGCTGCCGCTCGCGGCGCGCGTGGACCGCTTCGAGGCGAACAGCGCCGAGCTCGAGCAGGTCTTCCGCCGCCTCACCCCCGCCGATCTGGAAAAGAACGCCTGGCACCGCTTCGGGGCCTGCCCGATCCGCTTTTATCCCATCGCCCGCCTCTATGAGGTGTTCCTCCACGAGTGGGACATCGTGAACGACCCGGCGGCCCCGCTCGCTCCGGGGGGGCTCGATGCGGCGATGGCGGAGCTGCCCTGGCGCTTCGCGTTTTTCTACGGCCTGCGGAAGGGCGGCGCCTTCGAGGGCCGGGTCCGGCTTCGCACGAGCGATGCAGGCGATGCCCTGGGCCTTGCCTGGGAGGAGGGACGGGCGGTGGTCTGCCCCGGAGATGCAGACGGCTTCACGGCGGAGATTTCGGCCCCGCGGAGCGATCTGCTGCTGCTCACCTCGGGGCGCGCCAAGCCTGCGGAAAAGGAGGCGGCCGGGAAGCTCCGGATCGAGGGCGATCGCGCCGCGGCGGAGGTTGTGCTCGGCGTGCTGTGCGCTCCCTTTTAAGGGCCCGGCCTCTTTACACCCACGGCGAACCGCCATACGATGGCGCTATTCGATGATGTTTCGCACCCTGTTTCGGGCGGGAGAGAAGCCCGGTTGCCGAATTTTCGCCGGCCCGCGCGGCGGTGAAACGATGTTTTGGGTTATCCAAACGGGAGGTGGACGATGGCCGAAAAAGCGGTCGGTAAGAAGGCGGCGAAGAAGAAAGTTGCAAAAAAGAAGGTAGCGAAGAAGAAGGTAGCGGCGCGGGCTTCCGGGAAGCCGCCGACATGGGACACCATCATGCCGCTCCCCTCGAACCCCGAGACGGGCGAGACGGCCAACGACTACTACATCCTCGACTGCGAAGTGCACGTCATGCCGGAGGATTACCGGCGTTTTATCAAATACTTCGAAGGAACCAAGACCTTCGAGTACGCCCACAAGGCGTGCAACTGGTGGCAGTGGGTCGATCACCGGACCGGCAAGCAGTCCGCCATCCATCCGGGGATGGACTGGAACATCGACAAGATCATCGGCGACATGAACCGTGCGGGGGTGGATCAGATCGCGCTGATGCGCGAATCGTTCATTGACACCTCGGGCGACAGCGCCCCCTTCTCGACGAACCAGCACGTGATCGACGCCATCGAGAAGTACCCCGACCGCGTGATCGGCGTCTCGAACGTGGGGCCCTTCTCCAAGCGCAAATTGAAAGACGTGCTCTGGGAGTTGGAGTACCTCCACGACAACTACAACTTCAAGTTCACGAAGTTCTACCAGCCCGAGGATTGCCCGATCAACGACCGCAGGCTCTGGCCTGTCTACGAGATGTGCCAGGACAAGGGCATCGTGGCCTTCTTCCACACCGGCATCACCATCCGCATGGGGCCGACGCGCTACACGCTGCCCGTTCTGCTGGACGATGTGGCCTCGGACTTCCCCGACCTCAAGATCGTCGCCTACCACGGCGGCTATCCCTACTGGGAAGACCTCATCATGCTCATGTGGAAGCACCCCAATATCTTTGTGAGCTACTCGATCCTCCTCCCCTGGCTCATGCGGGCGCCGCACCGTTTCGCCCACATGGTGGGAACCACGCTTCAGATCGCGGGCTACGACCGCTTCATCTGGGGCAGCGACTGGCCGGCCTCGGACCCCTACCAGTCGGTCGAGGCGATCCTGAAGCTGGATATGCCCGAAGAGTTGCAGGAGAAATGGGGCTACCCGCCCATCACCGAAGAGCTCAAGCGGAACTTCCTCGGCGCCACCCTGGCCAAGCTGGCCGGGATCGACGCCAAGAAGAACCACCAGAAATTCCCCGGCTACAACAAGCCCCCCACGGGCAGTACGCCCGAGGGCGACCTCACCCGACGGCTCATGAAGAACCAGAAGTAGTCGGCGCGCTGTCGCAGGAAAAAAAACGGCCCCGTCCTCTTCGGAGGGCGGGGCCGTTTTTTTGGGATTTCCTGAAAATGCAGGATATTGCTTTTTTATCTATTTTTGGCTATGAAATCATCTTCATGCAATTGCAGGGTGTTTTGAAAGGCCGCCTTCATTAACCTTTTTCTGGAAATAGGGAGATTCCATGCGTCAGAACCGGTGGGTTTGTGCAATTGTTTCCCTGTTCGTGTTTTTTGCCGTAGCGGCGGCTGCTCCGGGCGCGGAAGCCTTCGAGCTTCAGTGGTTCGGACAGTCCGCCTTCAAGATCACCACCCCGGGCGGCAAGGTCATCCTGATCGATCCGTTCATCACGAAGAACCCGAAGACCCCGAAGGAGCTCAAGGACCTCTCCAAGCTCGGCAAGGTGGACCTCATCCTCCTCACCCACGGGCACGGGGATCACGTCGGCGATACGGTGAAAATCGCCAAGATGACGGGCGCCCGCGTGGCCTTGAACGCCGACATGGGCCAGACCTTCGCCGCGCTCGGCCTGGTGTCCATGAAGAAGCTGATTCGCTTCAACAAGAGCGGCCCCATCCAGCCCCTCGGCCCCGGCATCACCATCACCATGGTCCGCGCCGAGCACAGCTCCGAGATCGTCCACAAGGACCCCAAGACGAAAAAGACCGAAGTGCACCCCGGCGGCGAGCCCGCCGGCTACATCATCCGCCTCGAGGACGGCTACACCATCTATCATGCGGGCGACACCGGCGTTTTCGGCGACATGAAATTCATCGGCGAGTACTACAAGCCGGACCTCGCCCTGCTGCCCATCGGCGGTCATTTCACGATGGACCCGGCCCATGCCGCCTACGCCGTGCGCGAGCTGCTCAAGGTGAAGCGCATCATCCCGATCCACTACGGCACCTTCCCGCCGCTCAAGGGAACGCCCGAGCAGCTGGTCAAGGCTCTCGGCGATTTTCCCGCCGAGGTGTTCGCCCTGAAGCCGGGGGAGAAGCGCACTTTCGGAAAATAGGAACTGCCTGATCCGGAAAGGGGAGGGAAAGCATGCGGGTACTCGTTGCCGCCCTTTCCCTCCTGTTTTTTTCTGGAGCGGCCTCGGCCGATGTCACCATCCAGAGCACCCGCAAGGCGGGGCGGATGGCGCACCTCCGTATTCTTTATACGAACACCACCGGTGTCACTTTTTCCTCTGTCAAGATCCTCTGCGCCCTGCCGGGTGCGAGCGGGCAGCGGGAGCAGGGGATTCTATATCTCTCGAACCATCTCGGGGGCGGTCTCGGCCCAGGCTACACGGCGGAGGGTGTGCTTCAGGTGCCGCTGAAGGAGGGCGCCAAGCCGGAGGATATCGCCTGTGAGGATACCGGCCAGCCGGTGCGGCTTCCGTGAATCTAGTTCTCTTTTTTCTCCTCCCACCACTTTTCGAGCAGGCGCGTCAGGCGCTCCCCCTGCGGGGGGTCGAGGTACAGGAAAAAACCGCCCAGGGCGAGCAGGAGAATGCCCGGGCCGGTGCGCTTGAGCGAGAAGGCGGCCGCGGCCGCTTCCGCGCTGAGCGGGATGCGGAGCACGGCTTTGCCCATGAGAACCAGGTCGAAGGTGTAGGCGGTTTCGGGTGCGCCGGGAGCCGGACCGGCCGGAAGCCCGAAGCCCAGAAAGAGAAAGGCCGCGCCCAGGATCGCAAGGAGGACGCCCGCCCCGCTCCGCCAGTTCTCCCGGCCCATGAGGGGGTTCAGCCGGTGATGTCCTCGCCGCCGTCCACGCGGATGATGTTGCCCGTCATCCAGTGGGTGCCCGAGACGGCGAGGGCGGCGATGGCGTCGGCGACTTTTGCGGGGGTGGTGAGTTCATTGTGCGGATTGACGCGCAGCACGTTCTCGATCATCTGCTCGTTGCCGGGGATCTTCCGCAGGGCGGGGGTGTCGGTGACGCCGGCCTGAATGCTGTTGGCGGTGATGCCCTTGGAGGCGAGCTCCACGGCGAGCTGGCGGATGTGGCTCTCCAGCGCCGCCTTCGCGGCCGAGACCGCCCCGTAGGTTGCCCAGATGCGGTGGCCGCCCGCGCTGGTCATGGCGTAAATCCGCCCGCCCCGGCCCATCAGGCCGCGCTCGACGAGACCCTGCACCCAGTAGATCAGGCTGTTGGCCATGACATCGAGGGTCATCTCCACCTGCTTCTGGGTGATGGCGTCGCCCGGATCCTCGGCGATGAAGAGCTTCAGCGTGCCGAAGGCGAGGCTGTGGAGCAGGACCCGGACATCCCCCATGCCGCCCGCGCCGAGCCGCTCCGCCATGGCGTTAAAGACCTTCGCGCGGGACTCCTCGTCGGCGGCGTTCACGTTAAAAAAGATTGCCTCGGCGCCGTTCGCGCGGATGCCCTCCTGGATGCGATCGGCGTTGGGGAGGGTGGCCTTCCGGTCGAGGTGGACGCCGAAGATGTTCATGCCCTCCTTGGAGAGCCGAAGGGCGTTCGCCTCGCCGAAGCCGCTGCTCGCGCCCAGAATCAACGCCCATTTTCCCTGCAAGTTTGAATCAGCCAAGGGTGAAGCCTCCTTTCTGGAGGAATGATCAGTTTGTCCGTATGAACGTTATATCACAGGGGCAGGGCGGGCAAATTCTCCGGCATCCGGCGCGCGGGCTCTTCATCTCTCCGGGTCGGCGCCTCTCCCTCCGGCGAAGGCGCCGTGGCCGACCATCGGAGAGACAGCGCCAAAATTTCCTTGTTTTGAGACCCCTTTCCGGGGAGCGGCGCAGTGTGAGAAATTTCTCGTGCCAGGATCGAGCTTTGGTGTTACAGTACAAGAGCTTACGACAAATTTTCCGGCGAGGGAGAGGGACAGAGGAGCAGATGTTTTCGACTTTCATGAAGCATGTGGCGATTCTCGGTCTGTTGTTGATGTGCCTCGCTCCCGCGGCGGCTTACGGCGCCCCGGCGGTCGAGGCCAACTTTCGCGAGAAACTCCGGGGGGGGCGCTTCGGTGGCAGCATCGGTGCCGCCTCCTACGACTATGAGGAATCGTTCAGCGCGACCAATAGCAGCTTCGACTCCAGCGGCATCGCCTGGAATCTTTTCGCCGATGCAGAGATCGTCGAGCGAGTGCGCATCGGTGTGGACTGGGAGGCTGCCCGCATCTCCAGCGGCACCGAGCGGTGGACGAATCTTCCCGTCGGCACGCTGATCGGCGCCCAGGTCAACCAGACCAACTCTCTCAAGGCCGAGATCGACATGGTCGATCTCGATTTGAGTTATGTGCTCTTTCGCAACGAGAAGGCGGAGCTGGAAATCGTCGTTGGCTGGCACGTGCTTCGGCATGACTTCAACCGGTCGAACTTCGCGTTTCAGGTGGCCGGTTCGACGATCAACTCCACCCTGGGGCCGGTGGACGAGGATGTGTTCGCCCACGGGCCCAAGGCCGGAATCCGTTTCGCCGGAGGGCTTCCGCCCCGGCTATTCGTTGACGCGGCCTTTTTCGTGAACACGCTGACGAGCGTTCGGGCGGACAACAGTCTGCTGGGTCAGGTGGATTCGGACGGATACTCCTTGCGGTGGCGTGTCGGGCTGATGTACCAGATGAACGATATCTTCTCGGTGGGCGTTGCCTACCGGGGCACCTATATCGAGGTCAACCAGGGAAAAAGCGGAAACGTGATCCTGCCGCACAACGAGACGCTGATGAGCAGTGTCTTCCTCAGATTCCACTTCCGTTTTTAGCCGTCTCCTCGCCGCATCAATCCATGATGATGGCCGCCCGGCCGGTAATGCTCCCGGACTGGAGGCGCGCGTGCACCTTTTCGGCCTCCTCGAGCCGGTAGGTTTCCGTCACGTAGGGCCACAGATCGCCCTTGGCGACAAGGGCGAGCGAGTCGACAAGTTCTTGCTTCGTGAAAGCCCGGCTTCCGAGCAGTTCGAGTTCGTTCGCGAGCATCAGGCTCGGAGAGACGCGGAAGGGCTCCGGGGTGTAGCCGCCGAGGGTGACGAGTCTTCCCCCTCTGCCGAGGGCCTCGACCGCCGCTTCGAGCGTGGCGGGGATGGAGACGAAGTCCACCGCAACGTCGATCCCTTTTCCTTTCGTGAAATCCCGCAGCGCCTCGCCCAGGTTGCCGCTGCGCGGGTCCAAGGCCAGGTCGGCCCCGAATTCGCGGCATTTTTCCAGCTTTTCCGGGACGTTGTCGATCGCCACGACGCGGGCGTGGGCCCATTTCGCCAGCATGACCATGTGGAGGCCGACGCCGCCGCCTGCGCCGAAGATGGCCACGGTTTCGAGCGGGGCGATTCGCGCCCGGCGGGTCACCTTGTAGGGGGTGACGATGGCGTCGCTGATCACGGCGGCCTCCGCCGGATGGGCCTTGTAGTCAATTCCCTCGGGGATGGGGATGAAGTACTGGGCGGGCAGTTTCAGGTACTCGGCGTAGCCGCCGTCGATGTGCCTGCCGACGAAGCCGGCAAGGTTTTCGCAGAGCGATTCCCGATCGATGCGGCACCAGCGGCAGTGGCCGCAGGAGAGATAGGTGTAGACCGTGACGGCGTCGCCCTCTGAAAATTGTGCAACGCCGGGGCCGACAGCGACGATCTCTCCCAGCACTTCATGGCCGATGATGCGGGGGAAGGCGGCATTCGCCAGGCCCATCCGGGTGTGGTGAATCGTCAGGCCCGAGCCGCAGGAGAGCACCCGGGCGACCGCCTCTCCGGGGCCGGGAACCGGGTCGGGCCGCTCTTCCATGACGAAGGGCGCCCCGCCTTTTTCGAGAACCATTGCTTTCATGTCGCGTTTCCTTGTGTGTGAGAGGCTCCGAAGAATCAGGGAAGGGTATGCGTGATTTTTCCCTCGGCGTTCAGAATGCGCACGCTGCCATTTTGGTCCCGAGTCATCCCGAGACCCACCCGCAACTTTCCCTTCGTGTCGGTGAAAGTCAGCAGCGGCAGATTTTCCCGGACAAACATGAAGAGCCGGGATCGATTTTCATTATCGTACAAGGCGATAGCGGGAGTATTGTTTGCGGTGAGATCCAGGCGAAGGCGCGCCTTCCTGTTTTTGGCGTTGAAGCGGAGCTGGGGCGTCCCGTCGTTGCGAACGCCCAAGAAAGAGCGGAGATTGCCCTCCGCGTCAAAAAAGGCGAGGTTGGGGCCCTTGTCGTTCAGCACGTTCAGGGCGATGCGGATCTTTCCCTCGCTGCCGTAGAAAAAGAGGGTGGACGAATTGTCCTTTTGAACGGTGAAAACCCCTCGCATCTTGCCGTGGCCGTCTTTCAGGACAAAGCGTTCCGCCGTCACGGTTTTGAAAGTGGCCGAGCCCCCGCTGCTTGAGCCACCCGGTGAAGGAGGGGGCGGGGCACTTTCGTGGGTGCCCATCAGAAAAGCCGACATCATGAGAACAACTGCCAGGGCCCCCGCCCGTTTGAATTTCGAGAGGGTTTTTTCGAGTTCCCGGTTTTTGGCTTCCAGCCGCTCCAGCCGCTCTTTCCACGACATCGTTTTTCCTCCGCAAGGTGGCTCCAGATTCGGCGGCGATAAATTCCGTTTTCGCCTTTGTTAAGGGAGCGTGTGCGTCGTTTGTCCGGTTTCGTTCAGAAATTTGATTTGGGGCAATCCTTTGCTTGTGAGACCCATGATGAGCCGGGTTTTCTTGTTCTGGTCCAGGAAAGAGAGGAATACGGTTCCGTTTTTCGTCATACTGAGCGTAATGCGCACTCTCCCGGCGTCATCGTGCATGAAGAGCCCCGGCAACTTGTCCTTGAACGTCAGCATGGTCGCGCGCGTTTTTCCCGTGTCGTCGGTCAGTGTGAAGCGGTTGGCGCGAATGTGACGCGTGTTGGAGGGACTCGAGGAGGGTGAGGTGCCCGAGGAAGGCGGGGTGCCCGAGGAGGGCGGGGCGCTTTCGTGGGTGCCCATCAGAAACAGGGAGGAAAGGAATATCACGGCCAGCGTTCCGCCTCTTTTGAACCAGCGGTTTTGTTTTTCGAGCTTCTCAATCCGGTTTTCGAGGGTCATGGCAAGTCCTTTCGAGAGGTTGGAAATGTTTGCCGGCAGTGGTTGTCTGCGTTGATTTTCCTCTTGGGGGTGAAAGGGAAAAGAGCAAGATCTTTCACGTAAGCTCACATTTTATCACAACGCCGTCCTGGCGGCGGGCGCAAAGATATCCGGCCGCCGAAAACCGCCCTTGGCG
>JAQBZT010000125.1 GCA_027622355.1 bacterium
GAGAGCCTTTTGAGTCTTGAGCAGGCATGGTGGAGTTTTTGCGGAGCACAGCGGCGCGCCGGAAGTGAAGACCCTGGGTCTTGCGTGTGGCGAGTTCCCAATCAGACACCAAATTGCTGCTTAATTAGGGATTCGCCATGCACAGCCCAAAGGGCCCAGTCTCGATTGAAATAATGACAAGAAAAACAAGCAAACGGACCCACTACCCAAAATTTGAATCTTGAAATTCAGTGGACCAGGACACCCCCGGCCCCGATCCCTAAAGGCCCAGGGCCTTGGCGATGATCGTCCGCTGGATCTCGCTCGTCCCGGCGCCGATCGTGGCGAGCCGGGCGTCGCGGTAGTGGCGCTCCATGGGATATTCCGTGGTGTAGCCGTACCCCCCCATGACCTGCATCCCCAGGTCGGAAACGCGCTTGAATGCCTCGCTGGCGAAGAGCTTGAGGGTGGCGGCCTCGATCCGCCCCGCCTTCCCCTGCGACATCAGCCACGCGAAGCGGTAGACGTGGAGCCGGGCCGTGTCCACCAGCACGTGCATGTCGGCGAGCATGTGGGCCACCGCCTGGAAGCTCCCAATGGGCCGTCCGAACTGCCTCCGCTCCTTGGCGTAGGCGAGGGCCAGGTCGAACGCCGAGGCGGACATCCCCGTGCGCGCCGCCGCGAGGCACAGGCGCTCGCTCATGAGGTAGGCCATCACCCCATCCCAGCCGCGGTCCACCTCCCCGAGCACTTCATCCGCCCGCGCCTCCACACCGTCGTAGGTGACGATGGAGGTCCCCATAGCCCGGTGCCCGAGCAGCTTGAGCTTCTTCCACGAGATGCCGGGCCGGTCGGCGGGGATGACGAAGTTTGTGATCCCCTCGTGCTTCTGCTCTCCCCGCCGGGTGCGGGTCACGAGCAGGATGTGGGTGGCGACATCCATGCCCGAGGTGAAGTTCTTCGTTCCGCTGATCCGGAAACCGCTCCCGTTCCGGTCGGCGCTGGTGGAGACCGCCGCGGCGTCCGACCCCGCGTCAGTCCGAAGGCGAAATGGGCCTGGCCGCTCGCCGTGCGCGGGAGGATATCCCTTTTCTGCTCCTCGGTGCCGTTCAGGAGGATGGCCACCCCGCCGTGAGAGACGTTGCGGAAGATCCAGCTCCCCAGGTCGCCGTAGTGGTAGCCGGCCACCTCAAGGAGAATGGCCAGGTCGGTCATGCCCCTTCCCTGGCCGCCGTATTCTTCCGGGATGGCGAGGCCGATCCATCCGTCCTGGGCGAGGGCCTGGAACGCCTCGCGGGGGGCGCGCCCCTCCTGGTCGCAGGCCATGGCGTAATCCGGCGGGCAGACCCGGCCGAGAAGGTCGTGGAGGGTGCGGCGCATCAGCTCCTGTTCTTCGGAAAAGGCGAAATCCATGGAGGACCCTCCAGGGGTGTCCTGGTCCAGCGAATCTTCACTTTTCCAATCTGGCCATTTCTGTAGAGGGGGCGGACCTTTTGGCCCTCATGATGGCCTTCGGAAGAGTCCTGATTGTTGGACCTCAGGCGTTACCAAATACCTATAATATGAAGCCCTTTTACCCAAATGAGCCAAACCGTCTTGTTCAAAAACTCGACCGAACCGAGGGTGAAGTAGATTTCCCTGGTAATTCCCTGTTCCATATTTTGGATGAATTCCCTGAAACCCTTTAACCGCGGGCAAATTCGAGGGATTATGGCGATTTTAGTCCCTGAAAACGAAAAGAGTCCCTGTATCATGGACCGCGACAGGAAATACATTGATGGATTTCGAAGACTCCTGGAGGAATCCGGGGCGAATGTCCTTCGATTGCCGCCGCGATCGCCTAACCGGAACGCTTATGCCGAGCGATTCGTCCTATCGATCAAACAGGAGTGCTTCGAGCGGATGATATTTTTTTTGAAAAATCGCTCCCTCGAGCTGTTTCTACCTATGTGGCTCACTGTCACCGGGAGCGGAACCATCAGGGACTAAACAACAGCTTGATCGAACCAGAGAGAGACGCAGGAAAGAAAGGTGCCGCGGTTTTCTGTCGCGATCGGCTTGGAGGAATGTTCAGATACTATTGCCGAGAGACGGCATAGATTCGGATGAGTTTTTGAACAGGACGACCAGGACACCATGGACGGGTTTCCGGTAAGCGGAATCATGTGATCCAAGCAGTCCTGCCTGTATTTCTCAGGTCCGTGTTCTGGGATCCAGTGCGTCGCGCAAGCCGTCACCGAAAAGGTTGAAGCCAAGCACCGTTATCATGATCGCCAGTCCGGGCGCGAGGACGTTGAATGGTCTCTGGGCGAGAGAGGTCATATTCTGCTTCAGGTCAAAACCCCAGGAAGGCGTCGGCGGCTGAGAGCCCAATCCCAGAAACGATAGATTTGCCTCGACCAGGATGGCGAATGCAATGGAGATGGTGGCGGAAACGATCAGAGGGGCGAGGCAGTTCGGCAGGATATGTAGAAAGAGCAACCGAAAATCGGATGCCGAGATGCTTCGGGCCCCTTCGACGAACTCCCTCTCCTTCACCGCCAGAACGCTCCCCCGAACCACGCGAGCGAAGATGGGAATACGCACAATGGCCAAGGCCAGCACCACGTTTGCCGTGCTCGGCCCCAGGGTGACCATGATCACGATGGCAAGCAAAAAAGTAGGGAAAGCGAGGATCAGGTCCATGAGCCGCATCGCTATCAGATCGAACCAGCTGCCGTAGTAGCCCGCGCAGACGCCCAGAGGAATTCCCAGCAGAACCGCAAGGACGATAGAGCCAAGGCCTACAAAAAGCGCGATCCGGGTGCCGTGGATGACTCGGGAGAAAATGTCGCGGCCCAACGGGTCGGTCCCAAATGGAAAGTGCCAGGATGGGGGCTGAAGACCCGGTCCGGCGGGATTATCGATTGAGTAGGGAGCGATGATATCGGCCGACAAGGCGACGAGGACGAGGGTAATCACGATTATGAACCCGGCGATGGCGGTCTTGCTCCTTCGAAGGTTGCGCCAGTGCATTGAGAGCATGCTCTCATGTTCCGTGTCCTCATCGCTCCCAGAGAAAGGAGGCGGTGCCTTAGGACCCGTGGAAAAGAGTCCGTTGTCCTGCCGGATGGGGTGGACCCCGAGATCCCGTTGTCCGGGTTCAGTTCTCATATCGAATCCTCGGATCTAGGTAAGCGTAGAGCAGATCCACAATCAGGTTGGCCAGAACGAAGATGAACGAGGAGACCAGGATAAAACCCATTACAGCGGGATAGTCCCGGCTGGAGATGGCATTAATTCCATACTGGCCCAGACCGGGAATAGAGAATATCGTTTCGACGATGATGGTGCCACCCACGAGGAAACCGACCTGGAGGCCCATGACCGTGACCACGGGAATGAGCGCGTTCTTTAGCGCGTGCCTGTGAATTACGATAAATTCGGTGAGTCCCTTCGAGCGGGCCGTTGTCACATAGTCCTGCCCGATAATATCGAGCATGCATCCTCGAACGAGGCGGGTGAGAATGGCGCCCCGGGTAAGACCGAGAGTGAGCACGGGCAGGGCCATATGGGTGAGATGTTCGACCGCTCCTTGTGACCAAGGTTTGTATCCCTGAACAGGAAGTATTCCCAGCCACAGAGAAAAGAACAATACAAGCAGGATACCACCGAAGAACTCTGGCATGGAAATGCCCACCATGGAACCTGTCATAGCGGTGTAGTCGCTCGCGGTGTAGGGGCGCACAGAGGAAAGGATACCGGCCGGGAGGGCGACTAACAGAGCCACAATCATGGCCCCCAGGATGAGCTCGAGGTGCTCGAATATCTGGTCAAGAACCGACAGGCCCGAGAGGACTTCCTTTCCCCAGTCCCCTCGGACCAGCCGGCCGACCCAGAACGCGTATTGAACATAGATGGGGCGATCCAGACCGTAATGCTGGCGCAAAGCTGCCGCAAGATCCTCTTGGTAAAACTCTCCAAGATAAGCCTCGATGGGATCGCCCGGTATCGATTGGATCGTCAGGAAAACCACCATCGTTATTCCGAGGAGGGTCGGAATCAGCAAGAACACGCGACGGATGACATACGCTCTCATCTCGCCCTCTTTTCTTCCAGGCTACCGATCGAGCCAAACATCGGTGTAATCAAGCATCATTTTCCCCAAATTCTTGAACCCCCTTACGTCCGAACGGGTGGCTTGGAGGAATGAGAAGCTGGCGATGTTCGGGTAGTAGGCCTGCTCCAAAATATAGCGTTGGAGCTTGTGGCTGACCTCAATCTGCTTCTGGGGGTCGATGGTGGAACGCCAGATGTCGAGCAGCCTGTCCACCTCAGGGTCTTTCATGTTGTAGTAATCGATCCCCGATTTCGAGTGAATGGTGTGGGAGTTGCTGTTCACCGTGCGTGAAGAAAGCGTGTTCTGGAGCGTCAGTTGAAGCTTTCTCTGGCGAACGAAGGCACGGTTCCAGGTGGCGTAGTCCACCACGCGGATGTCCATTTGAGCGCCAAGCTTGGAAAATTGAAGTTTAAGGGCCTGGGACACCTCGATGTGGGCGGGATCCGAGTTATTGGTGGTCAGGGTGAACTTGAGCGGTTTGCCGCCCGGTCCGTAGCCGGCCTCTTTGAGGAGCGCCCTGGCCTTCGCGGGGTCATAGGGGCATTCGGCCGTGAGGTCCAGTGCGTCTTTGGCGCCGGCGGGAGAATAGCTCACCCAGGGCCTGCCGAGCCCCCGCAGGGCGGTATTTACGATCTGGAGGCGGTCCACGCCGTAGCAGGAAATCGCCCTGCGAACGCGCTTGTCCTTCCAGGGGTCCATCTTGCCGTTGAAGGGGAAAGCATAGTTGATTGTCGGCGGGCCGGCGAGCACCTTCACGCCGGGTGTGTTTTTCGCCGTCGCGTATAGCGGCAAGGGAAGGTTGTTGATGATGTCGATCTCTCCGGCGGAGAGGGCGTTCATCCGCTGATTCGCATCCGCGATGAAATAGAACTCGATCCGGTCAACATAGGGCAGGCCCTTTCTGAAATAGCCCTTGTGCCGCTCGGCGAAGAGGTGCCGGTTGCGTTTCCATTCGACGAACTTGAAGGGGCCGCTCATGACTGGATGGCGCCTGAACTGCTCGATGGGCATGTTGTAGGCTTTCGGCGAGACCAGGATTATCCGGGAGAATGCGGATGCCATGGCGTCAAGCGTCATCGCCTTGCCGAGGTCGTTCTGATGGACGCGGACAGTGTACTTGTCTATTACCTCCACCTTATTGATTTGAAAGAGATAAGAGACCCATATATTACGCCACTTGTACTTCGGATTTTTCTTCTTCGTTTCCAGAACCCACTTCGGAACGACTTTTCCGTTGACGATATCCAGATTCCATTTGACTGACTTGGCGTCGAGCGGCGTGCCGTCATGGTAGGTTCCGCCCGGGTGGAGCTTGAAGGTGATGATACGTCCCTCGTCGGAGACCTCCCAGCTCTTCGCCGCGTCCCCAATAATGTTGAAATTCTCATCGAGGCGCACCAGGCCGGACCCCATTGCCTCGCGATATACCTTGCGCCCGAAGCCGACTCCGAGTGGATCCAGGTTGACGGATTCTCCCTCAATGGCAACTTTTAGAGTGCCTCCCCTCTTGGCAGCATGGGTGTCGGTCGCGGGACCGAATGTGAGAGACAGAATGGAAAGGATGGCAATTAGCACTGGTAGCATGATGACACCTCCATTGGCAGTGCACAGGCAATGTGAAAGGAGCCCCTTTCTGAGACCACTGTCAGCCAGACGGTTCTTCTTCATGGAAAGAAGACCCTGTGGGGCAAGAAAATTGGCCCCACAGGTCATCTTCCCGTCTGATCTATTCCTACACCTTGTTGAGAATCCCCGTCGCCTCGAGATCTTTCCGGAACGCCTTTTTCTCCTGCGCCGTGAGCGATACGACCGGGGGACGCACGCCGCCCGAGGGCAGGCCGAGCACCTCGGTCCACTCCTTGATGTAGGCCGTTGTCCGGCCGTTGGGCCCCGTGGTGAAATACTTTTTCCGAACGGCGCGGAGCGGCTCGAGCGAGTAGTTGATCTCGGAGGCCTTGGCCATATCGCCCGCCTTGGCCGCCTCGTAGTAGTCGCGGATCGGCGTGTAGCCCGGCACCTGATAGAGATAGGGACACGGCGAGGACATGTGTACCTGCATCCCCAGATGGGCATAGCTGGTGAGGAAGCGCTCCTCGTCCGGATCGCAGACGACAATCTCCTCGCCCACGCGGCGGCGCACTTCGCTCTGGTGAGCCATGCTCGAAACCGCATTTTTGATGCAGCAGATGTTGTCCAGGCTGGCGAGGCGCTCGATGAGCTCGGGGCTCAGCGTCGTGCCGGACTTGGGCTGATTGAAGAGCGAAAGCCCGATGTCGATCTGATCGCAAATGGTCTTGAAGTAGAGAAATATCTCGTCGTCGTCGTTTGCGCCGTACACGGGGTTGATCATGATGGCGTAGTCGGCGCCGACCTCCTCGGCGTGCTTGGTCAGCTCGACGGCCTCGCTGATGTTGATGTGGGGTGTATGGGGGATGGTCTGGGCTTTTCCCCGGCTCTCCTCGCAGACGATGTGCTGCACACGCTTGCGCTCCTGAGGGGAGAGCGACCAGAACTCGCCCATCAATCCGTTGCAGAAAAACCCGTCGATCTTGAGATCGTCGATGCAGGTCCGGACAATCTGTCGAAGGCCTTCTTCATCCACCGCCCCGGAGGCGGTGAAAGGGGTCGTCAGCGCGGCCCAGACGCCCGTCATCTTCTCCCTGCAGTACGCTTTGGCTTCTTTCTTCGTGTATTCCATCTCGTTTCCCCTCCTCAAAGCAGTAGTAGTCGGAAATGCTGTCATGACCGAAAAAACTCTTTCCAACGCGCCGCTATTCAAGCGGCAGGCCGGTAATCCGCGAACTGATCTTGATCCGGAAGATATGGTTGTTTCCGGCGCCGTGGAGAAACGAGATCACGTCGCGCAGGTATTTCTCGATGGGGCATTCGCGCATGTAGCCCATTCCGCCATGCACCTCTAGTGCCAGGCGGCAGACCTCGTACGCCGCCTCGGAACACACTACCTTGGTGAGCCAGGACAGTTTCGGGTCGTAGTCCTCGGCGTGATCCACCGCCCAGGAAGTCCGCCAGAGGACGGACCGCGCCGCCTCCAGGCGCGTGTACATCTCCCCGATCATCTGGGCGACGGACTGATGCTGGCCGATGGGCTTGCCGCCCTGGACCCTCTCCTGCGCGTAGCGGACGGCCTCCTCGAAGGCAGCCCGGCCCGAGCCCAGCACGGTGGCCCCATAGCCGCCTCTTCCGCGGGCGGTTCGGCTGGTGCGAAGCGCCTCCGCTCCGCCCTCTTCCCCAAGGCGGTTGGCGGCGGGAATTTTGACATCCTCGAAAATGAGGGTCGCGTTGCTCAGAAGGCGGCGGCCCATCTTGTCGTGGATGCGGCTGACGGTGAAACCGGGCGTTCCGGCGGGAACAAGGAACGGCGTCATACCCTTCAGGCCGCCCTGCGTCTGCTCCGTTCGCGTATAGACGACATAGAGCTTGGCCGTCCCGCCGTTGCTGATGAACTGTTTGGTGCCGTTCAACCGGTAGATATCCCCGTCGCGCTCGGCGCGCATCTGGACGCCTGCGCCGGGAGCGGCGTAGGGCAGCACATGATCCGTCCCGGCATCGGGCTCGGTCATGCACGTCGCCAGGTGAAAGCGGTGATCTGAAAGAAAAGCAGGTATGAAACGCTCCTTCTGCTCGTCGTTTGTCCAGTGCTCGACGATGGGGGTGAATTTCCAGGTCTGATCGAAAGTGGCGGCCACGCCGAGGTCGCCGGCGCCAAGTTCCTCGCCCACGATAGAGAGGGTAAGCATATCGGCGCCCCCTCCGCCGCGCTCTTCGGTCAGCGCCAGCGTGCGAAGACCGAGCTTCGAGCCTTCCTCGACAATATCGGACGGGATGCAGTCGGCGGGATTCTGGTTTCGGTCAAACTCAGCCGCCACGGGACGCACATGCTGGGTGACGTAGTCGCGGGCCAGCTTTTGAAGGGCCTTTTGTTCGCCAGTAAGGGAAAAATCCATCGGCCGCGCCCAGATGAAAGTTCTCATGCCAACATATGTTCTTATGAATTACACACTACTTTGAATCCGGAATTATGCGGCAACCGAGGCCCTTGCCCCGATTCCGCATCGATTGCCCACAATTCCGACCGCG
>JAQBZT010000126.1 GCA_027622355.1 bacterium
CGCCAAGAATCCCTGCGCCGCCAAGAACCCCTGCGCCGCCAAGAACCCCTGCGCCGCCAAAAATCCATGCGCGGCGAAAAATCCCTGTGCGGCCAAGAATCCCTGTGCGGCCAAGAACCCCTGCGCCGGCAAATAAGCCGCGCGTCATAAGTCAGGAATGGAAAATGATGAATCGCAAATTCACGGCGGCGGCGGGCGCATGGGGACTCGCCGTCGCCCTTGCCCTGGGCTCCGCCTGGGGCGCTTCGAAGGCGCCGGCCTCTCCGCGCGTCATCGTGCTGACCCAAACCGGGTGCCAATTCCTCGAACCTGAAAAGATCGATCGCGGATATCAAACAAAGTCTTCGGCGGACTGTAACGCGATCAATGCCCAAAGCGGCGATCGGCGAATAACCAATTCGAAAGTGCTGGAACTCAAGCCTGGAAAATACATTTTCCGGGTGGCGAACAAGAATGTGCCCTATGAACTGGGGTTTTACCTGCGGGGCGCGGGGATTGGCCGTTTCACGCTGCCCAAGGTCTCGGGCGGGGGCTTGACGCTGGGAAAATCGCAGGATTATGCAATTACCCTCCGGGAAGGCGATTATCTCTATTCATGCCCGTTGAATCCGACGCCGGACTACAAGCTCATCGTTCGCCGCTGATGGTTTCTGCCTCCGGAATTTTGCGAAAACCCGTTGAAATTAAAGGCCGTTATCTGGTGGTGGGGTTTTGGCGCACGTTGTAAAATGGCTTCATGAGCGCAGATTCCGTCAGAACGCTTTCCCATGGCCAAAGCGGCAAGGAATTGGCCGACGAGGTGGAGCAGATCCGCCGGCGGATTCTCGCGCGCGGCGATCAGCCGCATGCAAAGACCGGCGAAATTCTGGATATTCTGGATCAACTCCAGGATTTCGCCTTCGGCCGGTTTCTGCTTCTTCACAAGGGCGTGAACGGATATTGGACGGATTTTCTCGCCTATCGCTATCCCCTGCGGCGAGAAGAGTTGGAGGGGCGCCTGAAGCCGCTCGAGGAATTTCTTTTCGCCCGCGCTCCCGTCATGGTGGCCACGCAGGAAAGATTGCAGATCTTTCAAAAATTGGCGCAGGAAATCCTGGGGCCGGGCGCCAGGCTGGGCTCTGTCCCGTGCGGGCTGATGGCGGATCTGCTGGGGCTGGACTTTTCCGGAATAGATGAATTCGAGCTCTGGGGCATCGACATTGACGAGGAGTCTATCCGTTTCGCCGCGATTCGCGCCGAAGAGCGGAACTTGAGCCGCCATGCAAAGTTCATGAACCGCGATGCGTGGGCGCTGGGCATCCAGGAAGAACTGGATGCGCTGCTCAGCAGCGGCTTGAATTTCTACGTAAAGGACGAAGATCAGGAGATCGCCCTCTATCACCAATTTCGGCGAGCGCTGAAGCCGGGCGGGGTTCTCATCCTGAGTTTTTTCCCGCCACCCCCCGATCTGGTCCCCGATTCCATCTGGAACATTTCCGAAGCCGATTCGAAAAATCTGCAGGTCCAGAAAGTTATTTTTGCGGATATTCTCGAAGCAAAGTGGCAGAATTTCCGCTCTCCCGGCGAAATCCAAAGCCTGCTGGAGCGGGCGGGATTTTCAGGTGCCGAATTTTATTACGACAGCCGGCGGATCATGCCCACGATCCGCGCGGTGCGGGTGTAGCGCATGCCTTCCGGCCGGATGGAAGCCGAGGAGGCGGCCGATGTCCTGTACACGGCCAGCGGGGGCAGTGGATTGGCGGAGTCGAGCCTTGTTCAGCTGGCGGCGGAGGTCTATGGGCGTGTGATACTGGGCCTTCCGGCCGACACCCCGTTTTTGTGAGCCCACCTTTTCCCTGATGACGGTTTGCCGGTTTTTCTTTGTATAATAGGTTGCATCTTCTGGCCTTCGGGAGGACTCCATGCGGACGAGGTGGCAGACATCGTTATTTTTCATAATTTTTCTGCTCCCTCCCTTTTCGGTTGAGGGAGGCCCCAAGGAAGACTATCGAAATGCCCTCGCCGCCCATAAGAGTGGAGATCATGCCCTGGCCTTTCAGAAGTTTTTGGCCCTGGCCGAGCAGGGTTTCGCCGCTGCGCAATCGAATGTGGGGGTGATGTACCGAATCGGCCGAGGGGTAAAGCGCAGTTATGAGGAAGCCGCCAAGTGGTTCCGCCGGGCGGCCGACAAAGGCGTATCGTCGGCTCAAAATAATCTGGGCCTGTTGTACGCGGAAGGAAAGGGCGTTCCGCGCGATTATGTACTGGCCTATATGTGGCTGCACCTGAGCTACACCCAGGGATCGGCGAAGGCGGGAGGGAGCCGGGATCAGATTTCCCTTGAGATGACGTCCGAGCAGATTGTCGAGGCGCGCAAGAAGGCGGAGGTATGGCGCCTGATGCCGAGACCGCTGAGATGATGCGCGCTTTTCAGGGAGGGGGAGACTCCTTGCGAAGGATACGGGGAACAACGGTTTGCGCGGCGGCCGTTTTTGCGTTTTTTCTCGCGATGCCGGCCCTCGCAGGGCCCGAAGAAGATTTTGCGTCCGGCCTGAAATCCTACAACAACGGTGAATTCAAGATTGCGTTCGAACTTTTCCGCAAGGCCGCCGAGAAGGGCTACGTGAAGGCCCAAACGCGCTTGGGGGTGATGTACGAGACCGGCCGGGGCGTGAGCAAGAGCGAATTCGACGCCGTTTTCTGGTATCGCAAGGCCGCCGAGAAGGGATATCCCCCCGCCCAGACCAGCCTGGGTTTCATGTACCAGCGCGGAAAGGGCGTGAGGCAGAGCGATGCCGATGCCGTGGAATGGTACCGTCAGGCGGCGGAAAAAAATCACGCCAGAGCGCAATACAACCTGGCCGTCATGTACCGCTTGGGCAAGGGCGTATCCCAGAGCGACGTTCAGGCGGCCAGATGGTACAGGAAGGCGGCCGAGCAGGAACACACCAACGCCCAATTCACCCTGGGCTGGCTCTACACGATCGGCAAGGGCGTTCCCCAGAATTTTGCCGAGGCGGCGAAGTGGTACCGCCGGGCGGCGGACCAGGGCGTCATGATGGCCCAGTACAATCTCGGCGCGCTTTATTTTCAGGGGAAAGGCGTTCCCCAGGACAACATCTTGGCGCACAAATGGCTCAATCTGAGTGCGGCCCACGGCCATGACGGCGGCCGCGCCCTTCGCGATCAGGTGGCCGAGAAGATGACGCCCGAGGAAATCTCCAAAGCACAGCAGTTGGCCCGGGAGTGGAAGCCCCAAAAAGGTGCGGCGAATAAAGAGTAATTTCGAAAAAAGTGCGTGAAATTTCCCGCCGGGCCGTTTCGGGGGTCAAAGTCGTTTTGTGGATTTTCCAGTGGTACAATAAATTTTTCTTATGGAAAAACAGGAGATAAAGGAGACGGAAATGCCGGTCGAAGATGTCCGAGGAGCTGAGAAAATCACGACCCAGGAAGAGTTGAACGACCACTACGGCGAGCAAAGCGTTCACGTCAAAAAGAAAGAGATGACCCATATTGACTCGTTCGCCCGGCGATATATCGAACTCTCTCCGTTTTGTGCCATTGCCTCCTCCGGTCCGAAGGGGACCACCGTCTCCCCGCGCGGCGATGCGCCCGGCTTTATCCGTGTCCTTGACGAAAAAACTTTGGCGCTCCCCGATCGGCCCGGAAACAACCGCGTCGACACGTTGACGAATGTTCTGGCCGATGGGCAGGTGGGGCTTCTCTTTCTCGTTCCGGGGCTCAACGAGTTCCTGCGGGTGAACGGGCGCGCGCGCATCACGACCGACGAGGAAACGCTGAAGCCGCTTTCCGCGAAAGGGAAACTTCCGCTCTCCGCCTTGATCGTGGATGTGGACGCGGTTTTCTTCCATTGCGGAAAAGCGGTTCTCCGCTCGAAGATCTGGGATCTCGAAACGCAGGTTGAGCGGAGATCGTTTCCCACCCTCGGCCAGATTTATGCGGGCCGCTTTGCGGAATTCGATGCCGGGGAGATCGATCACAATGTGGGCGAGGCCTACAAGAACCATCTGTATTGAGATTTTTGTGATTGGAGGAATGTGATTGAAATGCAAAAAGCCCCGGCCCGAAGGCCGGGGCTTTTCGGTGAACTGTTGGGATTCGTCCAGATGGAAGAACCCGGTTTCGTCTTTGCGATTCTTCCGAGCTAGACGACAGTCACCTCGTCCCTACAGTGTATTTTCATATATGGGATCACCTCCTCTCTGACGTACCTCAATTATCGGGGATGCTTCCGGGCGGGTCAATGATTTATTTTCAGAAGTTTCTGGAAATCTGGCATATCCCTGGACGAACCGAAGAGGGGAGTGATATACGGTGACGGCGCCCGCTTCGGCGGGATATTTGCGGGCCAAACCCGCTCCCGGAGAGGTGTCCGAGTGGTTGAAGGAGCACGACTGGAAATCGTGTAGGTGCCCAAAAGGTGCCTCGGGGGTTCGAATCCCCCTCTCTCCGCCACCTGAGCGGCTGCCCTCGCCGGGCCCCTTGTCTCCCGCTCCTTCCTGTCGCGTTTCCGCTTCTCCGCATTGAAATCACTATTCGAGGGGGTATATTCAAAAAAGGTCCCGGGCGGGGAGAGGGGAATCCTCCTCTCCCGTGTCCGCATGGAAGCCAGCGGGCGGAAGGCGGCATCCGGTCGGAGCGAACTCACACAGCCCGGTGCGCGCGTTTCCCGCGAGAGGATGGCAATGAGCGGCTCTTCCGATCGGCAGAGCGAAGCGCAGGACCTTCGCGCGCACCAGGGCATGCGCGTGACGTGGATTGGCGTGGCGGTCAACGCGGTCCTCACGATCGCCAAGGCGGCCGGGGGCATTTTGGGCGGAAGCCAGGCTCTCCTCGCCGATGCCCTGCACTCGCTTTCCGATCTGGTCAGTGATGTCGTCGTCCTCTTTGCCCTGAAATTCTCCAGCGAACCAGCCGATCAGCGGCATCCCTACGGCCACGGCCGGATGGAGATCGCCGCGGCCTTTTGCGTCGGACTCATTTTGCTCATGGCCGGGTTCTACATGTTCTACCGATCGATTGGCGATCTCTGGATTCCCCGTCCCTACCGTTTGAACTTCCTCGTACTTCCCTTCATTTTGCTCGCCATCGCGCTCAAGGAGGGGCTCTACTGGGCCACCCTCCGCGTCGGGCGCCGCACGCTGAACCAGGCATTGATCGCCAACGCCTGGCACCACCGCTCGGACGCCATCTCCTCGGTGGCCGCTCTGGGGGGTGTGACCATCGCGCTGATGGGCTATTGGCGGGCGGACGCGATTGCCGCCATGGGCGTGGCAGGGCTGGTGATATGGATCGGGGGGCGGATCAGCCGCGAGGCGCTCGACGATCTGCTGGACGCCGCGCCCACCGACGATGTGCTGGCCCGCATCCGGGTGGCGATTGAGGATGTGGAAGGAGTGGAGAGCATCCACGCCCTCAGAACCCGCCGGGTCGGCTCCTATTTCTTCGTGGATGTCCACATCCAGGTGAAGGCGGCGCTCAGTGTGGCGGAGGGCCATTTCATCGCCCACCAGGGTCAGGATGCCGTCCTCTCCAAGGTGGATGAAGTCTCCGAGGTGATTGTGCATGTCGAGCCCGACACGCTGGAGGGCTCTCATGAAAAGTGATCCTCCGGAAATGTTCAATAAATAAGGTCTGAATGCTCTTCATGATTTTCCACGCCTTGCCCCGGATGTTCTCCTTTCGATAGAATCCACGTCTTTTCCCGGAAGAAGTAAAAACGAGAGCGGCGCAGAGCCGGAAGAATGAGGACAGGTGTTTGATACCATTCGAAGTGGTGACCCTGGTTTCGACCTTCTTTTTCACCTACTCCTCGGTCCTGATGCGCCAGGGTCTCGATGAAAGCACGCCGCACACCGGCAGCCTGATCGTCCTGATGACGAACGGTGCGGCTTTTATGCTGGCTATTTTCTGGGTTGATTTTTCGCAGGTCTCCTTTTCGTGGTACTGGGCGGCTTTTGCCGGTGCGGATGTCGCCTCCCCGGCGCTCTCCCTGTTTTTCATGTACCGCTCCATCAGCCATCTGGGCGTGGCGCCGACCACTTCCCTGCTCATGACCCACGCCTTTTTCGGTCCTTTTATCGCCTATTTTCTGCTGGGGGAGCGTCCCCACCCGGTCATCTGGCTGGGGATCGCGATCGTGCTCCTGGGCGTGTTTTCGCTGACAGGGGGAGAAGGCCTGCGGGATCGCCGCCGCTATATCGTGCTGCCGATTCTCTCGGGCCTCTCCATTGCCGTGTCAAACATTCTTCAGAAAGTGGGTGTCGGCGGAATGGATTCGCTTCTCCTCGGGGGCTTCCTGCAGGGAGCGTCGGCCGCGGTGATCGGGCCGTTTCTCCTCAAGGCGGCGACCGGGTGGCAGCCCTTCATGTTCAACAAAAGCTCCCTCCGCTATTTCTTTTTCTCGGGCCTCTCGCTGGCGATGGCGATGTTCACCCTTCTCTACGCGTTGCGCGGAGGGAGGGTGTCGCTGATTTCGCCCATCCTGGCGACCGGCCCGCTGTTTGCGCTGGCCCTGACGCGGCTGTTCCTTCACAAAAAAGAGAAGATCACCCTCCGCATCGCGGGAGGCGCCACGCTGATTGTCGCGGGCGTCCTCCTGGTCATGATTCTCAAGTAGTGGGGCGGTAGAGCGGCGCTTTTCGGCGATCCGCGGCATAAACGCCTCGAAACTCCTTTTTTGGCGGGATATTCCGCGCTTTCCAAAATCACCGGCGGCGCGGTAGTATTTCCTGAATCCTGCCGCGTAGCCGGCCGATCGGGTCTCGTGCAGCGGGAGCCTGTGAACCCCGTCAGGTCCGGAAGGAAGCAGCGGTAAACGGAGTCTCCCGGGTGCCACGAGGGTGCCTGGTCGGTCGGCTTCGCGGCGGGGTTGTTCTTTGAATTCCCCGTGTTCGATTCTCAGTCAAGAGTGCCAGGATGTTTATCGGAAGCGCGCGAAAGTGGCGGCCCCAAAAGTTCGAAGAGCTGATCGGCCAGGATCATATTCGCCGGACGCTCTCGAACGCCCTTTCCGAGGGCCGGGTGGCGTCCGCCTACCTGTTCAGCGGCACGCGCGGGGTGGGAAAAACCACCACCGCCCGCGTCCTCGCCAAGGCGCTGAACTGCGAGTCCGCCGACGGGCCGGTCGCCGAGCCGTGCAACCAGTGCGCCTCCTGTGCCGAAATCAGCCAGGGCAACCACCCCGACATCCTCGAAATCGACGGTGCGACGTATACCGGCGTAGATCACGTCCGCGATCTGCGCGAGGGGCTGCGCTACCGTCCCGCGCGGGGAAGGGTCAAGGTCATCATCATCGATGAGGTGCACATGCTCTCCAAGGGCGCCTTCAACGCGTTGCTGAAGACGCTGGAGGAGCCTCCCCCCCATGTGGTTTTCATCTTCGCCACCACCGAGATCCAGCGTGTGCCCGAGACGATCCTCAGCCGGTGCCAGGTATTCGAATTCCGCCGGATTCCCGCGCGCATCATCGAAGAGCAGCTTGCCCGCATCGTGCAGGACCAAGGGGGCGAGGCCGAAGGGGAGGCGCTCGGCCTTCTGGCCCGGATGGGCGAGGGAAGCATGCGCGACGCCCAGTCTCTGCTCGATCAGGTCCTGGCCTTTACGGGGAAGAAAAAACTCGCGCTTCTCGATGTCGAGTCCGTTCTCGGCGTCCCTCCCTCGGAGGCGTACCGCCGGCTGGCTGCGGCCATCGTCGCGCGGGATACCCGGGCGGCGCTTTGCGAACTCAAGGAGATTTTCGAGGCGGGGCACGATATCCGGCTTTTCTGCTCGAACCTCCTGGAGTTTTTCCGCGACGTCATGGTGATCCAATCAGCGGGAGAGGCCCCCGAGCTGTTCGACGTGGGGAAGGAGGCGCTGGCGGAGCGCAAGGCGCTGGCCGACCGGTTCAGTTTCCATGATGCCCACCAGGCGTACTCCATTCTGCAGGGCGCCGAGGCAGAGCTTCGGACGTCCGATCACCCCCGCATGACGCTCGAGCTTGCGGTCATGCGGATGTCGCAGCTCGCACCTGTCGCCGATCTGGAGGGCCTGATCCAACGCATCGAGGAGGCTGTGCCGGCCCGCCCCGCCCCCGGGGCGAGCGCATCCGCTCCCGACCCGCCGGC
>JAQBZT010000127.1 GCA_027622355.1 bacterium
CCCTCATGAACTATGCGAATGCGCGGGGGGTGGACCTCTCCCGCGCCGTCGCCGAAAAAATGGCGGAGATCGACCGCCGCAGACTTCAGGACAGCGCATCCGGCCCCGAAGGACCGGACGCCTAGAGGCTGCCGAGAAAGGAACTGCCCGCAATGACCATCAATCCGCTGGATGTGACCGAGCTGGCCGACGTTCAGGCGAGCCCCGATCAAAGGCAGGTGGATATCGACAAGGTGGGGGTGAAGAACATCCGCTACCCCATCGTGGTGAAGGATCGCGCCAAGGAAGCGCAGAACACGGTGGGCCTGGTGAGCATGTACGTCGATCTGCCGCACCATTTCAAGGGAACCCACATGAGCCGTTTTCTCGAGATCTTGAACGAGAACAACGGGCTAATCAGTATCGAGCGCCTGCCGCATCTTCTGCAGACCATGCGTGAGCGCCTCGACGCCGAGACGGCGCATTTTTCGGTCTCCTTTCCCTATTTCATGAAAAAGGCGGCTCCCGTCACCGGCTCCGAGGGGGTGATGTCCTACGAATGCGTCTTCGAGGCTTCGATGGGCGCGGGCAACGACTTTGTCCTCTCTGTTGAGGTTCCGGTCACGACGCTGTGTCCCTGCTCGAAGGAGATCAGCGATCGCGGGGCGCACAACCAGCGGGGGGTGGTGGCTCTCCGGGCGCGGTTCGAGGGGGAACTCTGGATCGAGGAGCTGATCGAGCTGGTCGAGGGCGCGGCAAGCTGCGATCTCTATCCCGTTCTCAAGCGCGAGGACGAGAAGTTCGTCACCGAAAAGGCGTTCGACAACCCCCGGTTCGTGGAAGACCTTGTGCGGGAGATCGCGCTTCGCCTCAGACAGGATGCGCGCATTCGCTGGTTCCGGGTGGAGGTGGAGAATTTCGAGTCCATCCACGCGCACAATGCATTTGCCTCCATCGAGGAGATGCGCGGAGAGAGTGCCTAGCGCGCCCGGCTCTCGCCGTGATGCCGCCGGGTGTTAGCCCGGCGGTTTTTTTGCGCAAATGGCGTGCCCGGTTCGCTCCGGATTCGATGATATAGTATGCGGTGCCCCCAAGGCGGGGCATTTCGGGATGGGGCCGGCCCCGGAGGAGAGATGGTCACGGCGGAAAAAACGACCCAGGGACAGCGGACAGCCATGTTGCCCCCGCTTCTTCAGTCCCGGATTCTGATCCTCGATGGGGCCATGGGCACGATGATCCAGGCCCGCGGTCTCGATGAGCGCGACTTCCGGGGGGAGCGGTTCGCGGATCACCCCTGCAGTCTCAAGGGGAACAACGATCTGCTCTGCCTCACCCAGCCCCAGATCATCAAAGACATCCACCGCGCCTATCTCGAGGCGGGGGCGGACATCATCGAGACCAATTCGTTCAATTCCACCGCGATCTCCCAGGCGGACTACCAGCTCGAAGATCAGGTTTATGATCTCAATTTCGCCGCGGCGCGGCTCGCCCGCGAGGCGGCCGATGAATTCGAGGCGGGTGGCTCCGCCCAGGTCCGTTTCGTCGCCGGCGTCCTCGGCCCCACCAACCGGACCGCCTCCCTCTCGCCCGATGTGAACGATCCGGGCTTCCGGAACATCACCTTCGATGCGCTGGTGGAAGCCTACACCGAATCCATCCGCGGCCTCCTCGACGGCGGTTCCGACTTGCTCCTCGTCGAGACGATCTTCGACACGCTGAACTGCAAGGCCGCCCTGTTCGCCATCGAGCAATATTTCGAGGAGAACGGCGTTCGCACCCCCGTCATGATCTCGGGAACCATCACCGACGCCAGCGGCCGTACCCTCTCGGGACAAACCACCGAGGCGTTCTGGAACTCGATCTCCTTCGCGAAGCCGATTTGCGTCGGCCTCAACTGCGCGCTCGGGGCGGCCGAACTCCGCCAGTACGTCGAGGAGCTTTCCCGTGTCGCCGACACCTATGTCAGCGTTCACCCGAATGCGGGGCTTCCGAACGAATTCGGCGAGTACGACGACACCCCCGAATACATGGCCGGGATCATGGAGGAGTTCGCCCAGAGCGGGTTTCTGAACGTTGCGGGCGGCTGCTGCGGGACGACGCCGGCCCACATCAAGGCCATCGCGGAGGTGATGCGGAAGGCCGCTCCCCGGAAGATTCCCGAGGTTCCGCGCAGGTGCCGCCTCAGCGGCCTCGAGCCCCTGAACATCGGTCCCGGGATGAACTTCGTGAACATCGGAGAGCGGACCAACGTCGCGGGCTCGGCCCGTTTCGCCAAGCTCATCCGGGAGGAGGCCTACGAGAAAGCGCTCGAGGTGGCCCGCCATCAGGTGGAGAACGGCGCCCAGATCATCGACGTGAACATGGACGAGGGCATGCTGGACTCAGTTCACGCGATGACGACCTTCCTGCGCCTCATCGCCGTTGAGCCCGACATCAGCCGCGTTCCCATTATGATCGACTCCTCGAAGTGGGAGGTGCTCGAGGCGGGCCTCAAGTGTGTCCAGGGCAAGGGCATCGTCAACTCCATCAGCCTCAAGGAGGGGGAGGGCCCTTTTCTTGAGCAGGCCCGGCGGGTGCACCGCTACGGCGCGGCGGTGCTCGTCATGGCCTTCGACGAGGAGGGCCAGGCGGAAACCGCCGAGCGCAAGGCGGAGATCTGCACGCGGGCCTATCGCCTTTTGATCGAGAAAGCGGGTTTTGAGCCGCAGGACATCATCTTCGATCCCAATATTTTCGCGGTGGCGACCGGCATCGAAGCGCACAACGGCTATGCGTGCGCCTATTTCGAGGCGATCCGGCAGATCAAGGAAAACCTGCCCCACGCCCTGATCAGCGGCGGGGTCAGCAACGTGTCGTTCTCCTTTCGGGGCAACGACCCGGTGCGCGAGGCGATGCACTCGGCCTTTCTCTATCACGCCATCCGCGCCGGCATGGACATGGGCATCGTGAATGCCGCCCAGCTGACGGTCTATGAGCAGATTCCCGCCGATCTGCTCGAACGCATCGAGGATGTGATTCTGAACCGCCGCCCGGACGCCACCGACCGGCTCCTCGAGGTGGCCGATTCGGTCAAGGGCCAGGTGCATGAGAAAAGAGAGGATTTGAGCTGGCGGGACTTCCCGGTGGGAACGCGCCTCGCCCAAGCCCTCGTCAAGGGGATTGCCGAATATATCACCCAGGACACCGAGGAAGCGCGTCAGCAGGCGAAGCGGGCGATCGAGGTTATCGAGGGTCCCTTGATGGACGGCATGAACATCGTCGGCGATCTGTTCGGCTCGGGCCAGATGTTTCTTCCGCAGGTGGTCAAGAGCGCCCGCGTGATGAAGGCGGCGGTCGCGCATCTGATCCCCTTCATCGAGGCCGAGAAAGCCGACGGCGAAGGAAGCAGCAGCAACGGGAAAGTCGTCATCGCGACGGTCAAGGGCGATGTCCACGACATCGGGAAAAACATCGTTGCCGTGGTGCTCCAGTGCAACAACTACGAAGTGATCGACATGGGCGTCATGGTGCCTGCCGCCGATATTCTGAAAAAGGCGAAAGAGGTAGGCGCCGACATCATCGGCCTGAGCGGCCTGATCACGCCCTCGCTCGAGGAGATGGCGCACGTGGCGGGCGAGATGGAGCGCGAGGGCTTTCAGGTGCCGCTCCTCATCGGAGGCGCCACGACCTCGCGCGTTCACACGGCGGTAAAGATTGAGCCTCGCTACAGCGGGCCGACGATTTATGTGCTCGACGCCTCGCGGAGCGTCGGGGTGGTTGGGAATCTGATGGCGCCCGGGCAGCGGGAGGCTTTCACCGAGCAGGTGCGGGCGGAGTATGCGGGGTTACGGGAAAATCACGAGGGCCGCCGGAAACGCTCCCAGATGTGCACGCTCGAGGAGGCCCGTGCCAACCGCTTCGAAGCCGATTGGGAGAAGACGCCCCCGCCGCGGCCGCGCTTGATCGGGGAGGAGGTGTTCGAGGATTACCCGCTCGATGAGCTTCGCGATCGAATCGACTGGACGCCCTTTTTCAGTACCTGGGAGCTCGCCGGAACTTTCCCCAAGATTCTCGAGGATAAAAATGTGGGCGAGGCGGCCCGCAGTCTCTACGAGGACGCCCTGTCCATGCTTGAGGATATCGTCGAGCGGAAGCTTCTGAAGGCGAGGGGAGTGATCGCCATTTTGCCGGCGGCGCGCTCGGGGAGCGATGATGTGGATGTCTTCACGAGTGGATCGAAAGATGAGATTGCGCTGCGCGTCCACTTTCTCCGCCAGCAGATCAAAAAGGCGCCCGGCACGCCCAACTTCTGTCTGGCCGACTTCATCGCCCCCCCCGGGAGCGGGGTGGGGGATTATCTCGGGTTTTTCGCCGTGACGGCGGGGATCGGCCTCGGCGCTCTCGTGTCGGAATACGAGAAGAAGAACGACGACTACAGCGCCATCATGGCCAAGGCGCTGGCCGATCGGCTCGCCGAGGCCTTCGCCGAGCGGCTCCACGAGCGCGTGCGCAAGGAATTCTGGGGGTACGCCCCCGGCGAGGCCCTCGACAGTGCGCTGCTCATCCAGGAGCGCTACCGCGGGATCCGCCCGGCACCGGGGTATCCGGCCTGCCCGGATCACACCGAGAAAGGACCTCTTTTTGCTCTGCTCCGACCGGAGGAGCGAGCCGCGATCCGCCTTACCGAGAGCTTCGCCATGATGCCGGCCGCCTCGGTGAGCGGCTATTACTTCTCCCATCCCGCGGCCCGCTACTTCGGCGTGGGGAAGGTGGGGAAAGACCAAGTGGCGGACTACGCCCGCCGAAAGGAAATTCTCCTCGCCGAGGCCGAAAAGTGGCTTGCGCCGAATCTGGGCTATGACCCGCGTGCGGAGGAAGCGGACAAGTCCCCGGCCTAGCAGCGCAATCTCCTGCCCTGGCCCGAAAAACGGCGGTTTTTGCGGGCCGAACCAGCGGGTCTTTCTCCAATTGACGGCCTGCGGATGGATTGTCTAGAGTGTCCACCTTCGGGGCCGCGTTGCGGCCCTTTGAAGTGTATGGCGGCGATTCGGCTTGGAAGGGGGAAAACGGCCCCGCGAAGGTGGCGGAACCGGTAGACGCGCAGGATTTAGGATCCTGTGCCTTCGGGCGTGGGGGTTCGAGTCCCCCCCTTCGCACCACGGTTGCCCGTATCACGCTTGCCCGTATCACGCTTGATCACGCTCCCCGGCAGGGCCGGGCGGGCGGATATTTTATTATTTGCAAGGAGCCGATGCATGCCGGCCACTGTCACCGACGTTGATGCCTGTACGAAAAAGCTCGAGGTGGGCGTTCCCCGGGCCGATGTGGACAAAGAGATGGAGCGCGCCTACAAGCGTCTGAGCGGGCGCGTGCGCATCAAGGGATTCCGGAAGGGGAAGATTCCCCGGAACGTTCTGGAACGCTACTACAGCGAAGAGGTCCGCGCCGAGGTCCTCAACCGCGTGATCAGCGACTCTTACCGCTCGCTTCTCGAAGAGAAGGGGATGCGCCCGGTCGGGGAGCCGAACGTCACCGACATCCAGATGGAAGATGATGCGCCCGAGCTGACCTACAAGGCCACGGTGGAAGTGATTCCTCCGTTCGAACTCGCTCCCTATACCGGTCTGGAAGTACAGGTGAAGAGCCAGCCCATCACCGATGAAGCGGTGGATGCGGAAATCGATAAATTGCGCAAATCCGCCGCGACGTTCGAGGATGTCGAGCGCCCCTCCCGGCCGGGCGATTACGTCATGTTCGACATCGAGGGTTTCGATGGCGGGGAGCCGGTGGCGAACACGAAGGGGGAAAACCAGTCGGCTCTCCTTGGCGAAGCGCAGGCCGAGCCCGAGCTCGAGGCGGCGCTCACCGGGATCGAGCCGGGCGCGGAGCGCGAATTCGAGGTGGATGTCCCCGAGAACGCCCCCCCCGAGCTGCAGGGGAAGAAGCTTCTCTTCCGGGTGAAGTGCCGCTCCATCAAGGAGCCGAACCCGCCCGCGCTCGACGATGATTTCGTCAAATCCCTCGGCAGGGGTTTTTCCACTGCCGATGAGCTTCGCGAGCAGTTTCGCAAGGATCTGGAGTCCTACCAGGAAACCGCCGTCCACTCCCAGGGCATCGAGGAGATGATGCGGAAGCTGTGCGAGGCGAACCCCTTCGAGGTTCCGCCGACGCTGATCCAGAATCATTCGGTCCAGCAGATTCACGACTACGAACACCAGCTTCAACACCAGAATCCCGAGGCCCGGATCGACGACGTCCAGCGCGAGCAGATGATGACGGTGCTGGCCCCCGAGTCGGAGCGCCGGGTGCGCGAGTTGATCCTGGTGGACCGGGTTCAGGAGAAAGAGGATATCCATGTCGTTCCGGGGGAAATCGAGGCGTACGTGCAGGAAATGGCCGCCCGCTACCGGATGGAGCCCGAGAAGCTGCAAAAGCGCCTGGCCATGACGGGTGGCATGGAATCCATTGTCCGGAATATGGCGTATAATAAGACGGTGGAATGGTTGTATGAGCGGGCAATGGTGGAGGTGATTGTCGAGGAGGGGGGCTCCGGTGAGGAGGCCCCTGAAGCAGAAGCCGCCGCCGATTCTGAAGAGAAAGGATAGTACTGTGGCATTGATTCCCATGGTGGTCGAGCAAACCAGCCGCGGTGAGCGGGCGTACGATATTTACAGCCGGCTCCTCAAGGACCGGATCATATTCCTGGGCACGCCGATTGACGACAACGTCGCCAATCTTGTGACGGCCCAACTCCTCTTTCTCGAGGCCGAGGAGCCCGAGCGGGAAATTGCGATGTACATCAACAGCCCGGGCGGCTCGGTGACGGCGGGCCTCGGCATCTACGACACGATGCAGTACATCAAGTCGGAAGTTTCGACGATTTGCATCGGCCAGGCGGCCAGCATGGGCGCCCTCCTGCTGACGGCTGGCGCGAAGGGCAAGCGATACGCGCTTCCCAATTCGCGCATCCTCATCCATCAGCCCCTCGGCGGCGTTCAGGGCCAGGCGTCTGACATCGACATCCAGGCCCGAGAAATTCTCCGGATGCGCGAGGAACTCAACAAAATTCTCTCCACGCACACCGGCCAGACCATCGAACAGATTGGGCTTGACACCGACCGCGACAACTTCATGAGCGCGACTCAGGCGAAAGCCTATGGGCTGATCGATGACGTCATCGTCTCGCGCGCGGAAATTCCCGAGAACGGCGCGGGCCGCGGCAAGAAGAAAGACAAAGAAGACGGTACGGGGAAAAACGGAAACTAAGACAAGCCGTTTCCTCGTTGCAAGCGGTCTCTCGGCCGCAGACCGGGTGCCCCAGGGAGAGGAAAATGCCGAAGAAAGCTTCCGACAAGAATGATTCCCTCCGTTGCTCTTTCTGCGGAAAGGGGCAGGAGGAAGTCAAAAAGCTGATCGCCGGCCCCGGCGTGTACATCTGTGATGAGTGTGTCGAGCTGTGCAACGACATCATGGTGGAGGAGTGGAACGAGGAGCGGAAGCGCGAGGCGAAAGCACTTCTCAAGCCCTCCGAGATCAAGACCATTCTCGATGAACACGTCATCGGCCAGGAGCGGGCGAAAAAGATTCTCTCGGTCGCTGTCTACAACCACTACAAGCGGATCGACGCCAATGTCGATCTGCACGATGTCGAGCTTCAGAAGAGCAACATTCTGCTCATCGGCCCGACCGGCTGCGGCAAGACGCTGATGGCGCAGACGCTGGCCCGGCTGCTCGACGTTCCCTTCACCATCGTGGACGCCACGACGCTGACCGAGGCGGGCTATGTCGGCGAGGATGTGGAAAACATCATTCTCAAGCTCCTGCAGGCCGCCGACTTCGACGTCTCGCGCGCCGAGCGGGGCATCATCTATATCGACGAGATCGACAAGGTAAGCCGCAAGAGCGAGAACCCCTCCATCACCCGCGACGTTTCGGGCGAAGGGGTTCAGCAGGCCCTTTTGAAGATCATCGAGGGAACGGTCGCCAACGTGCCGCCCCAGGGCGGCCGGAAGCACCCCCACCAGGAGTTCCTCCGCGTGGACACGACCAACATCTTGTTCGTTTGCGGGGGCGCCTTCGTGGGGCTCGACACGCTGATTCGCCAGCGCGTGG